>JAMCYU010000001.1 GCA_023473585.1 Patescibacteria group bacterium
CATCTTTGGATAATGAAGCTAGAGAAACATAAGACCCGGGAACGATTTTGTAGGCTCGCATATATGAGCCACTATAGCGACCATTCATTAGTTGTCAAACCGTTCTGGATCTATCGGAGCCTAGACACCTGCTATTAAGGCAGAAAGGATTTAATCAGATCCATAACCTTACCCGCCGCGCCTTTAACGGGGATTTTGTCAAAAATTCGCGTCATTGAGCTGAATTTCTTTTCTCCGCCTGTCGAATTTTTCGCACCATAATGTAATAAACCGATGCCGGTCGCAAAAGAAGAGATCATGATTTCGTCCACCAATCCCCGAACACCTGTCGGCACACCGACACGAACGGGCATCGCCAAATTCCGTTTGGCCGCCTCGACGACCCCAATCGTCTGGGCTCCGCCGCCGGCCAAAACAATACCGCCCGGAGTTAAACCCGCAAACCCGCTTTTTTTAATCTCCAAACTCACCATGGTAAAAATTTCGTTTAACCGCGGCTTGATAATTCCCTCAATCAACGTTTTTCTGGAGACACGACGCACATCTTCGGTCAAACCTAAAGAAGAAAGGTCAACTTCGTCTTCTTCTTTCCTTTCCTTATCCTCGACGGTGGTAATTTGTTTCGGTTTCTCTCCTAAAACTAATTTAATTTTTTCGGCTGACTCAAGAGAAACTCTTAAACCAATGGCTAAATCGTTGGTAATGTTTTTGGCGCCAATGGGAATAACTGAAGAATAGGCCAAAGAACCCTCAACGTAAAGACAAATATCCGTTGTCCCGCCACCGATATCAATCATCACAACGCCCAATTCTTTTTCCGTCTCGGTGACGACCGCCTCGGCGGCGGCCAGTCCTGCAAAAACTAAACTCTCAACATTAACTCCCACTTCAGAAACACATTTGGCTAAATTTCTTAAAGCCGTTGAACCGCCGGTAATAAGATGGGTATCAACCTCAAGCCGAACCCCGGTCATGCCAATCGGATCTTTAATGCCCTCTTGCGAATCAACCACAAACCCGCGCGGTAAAACATGAAGAATCTCTCTTGAGGAGGGTAAAGAGACGGCTTTGGCGGCCTCAACAACTCTGTCAATATCTTGAAAGGTGATCTCTTTGTCAGGTTCGGCGACCGCCACCACCCCATGCGAATTTTGTGAAGCAATGTGATTTCCTCCGACCGAAATAAAAGCCGTCGAAACCGAGTAGCCGGCCATTCTTTCTGCCGCCTCGAGACTTTCGGTAATCGCCTGGGTGGCTTCTTCAATATCTACAACCTGTCCCTTACGAAGTCCACGACTGGGAACAGTGGAAACGCCGATCACGTTAACGCCTGATTCGCCTTCCGAAGCTTGAGAAATTGATCCAATCAAGGTCGCTATTTTACTGGTCCCGATATCAATACCAACAATGACTCTGTCTCTAGCCATATTTTTTAAAAAGAAAAAACAGGTTTAGCAAATCTTAAGTCAATTTTTATTGGCCTCTTACCTTCTATTTTAAAACGAGTCAACATCATTTGTAAAGAATCAAGCTTCTCTTGAGTTTCATCTTTTCCGGGAAAAAGAACAGACAAACCTTCGGTTAATTGTAAAAAATAATAATCGGCCTCTTTGGTGATAAAAACAATTTCTTCTTTCCCTTTAAGGAAGGCAAGAATTTTAAAAACAATTTCTTCTTTCCCATCTATCCTACTACCAACCTTGGGGTTTTGCAAACCTAAATTAAGAGTAGGGATCGCTCCTGATTCTTTTCCATGTTCAAAAATCAATCCTTCTTTGTCGATAAAAAAATAACCGTCTTGAGTTTTAACGGCAGCCAAGGCCAAACGCGTTTGAATCTTAACGAAAAGCTTTCCCGGAAATTCTCGGCTGATTTTAACTTCCTCGATTTTTAAGTCCTGGGTTTTTATTTTTCCGGCGATTTCTTCAGGCTTGAGAAGAAAAAAATTTTGTTTTTGGGTTTTTTCTAAGATTTTAATGATTTCAGGATTCGCCTTAACGTTATAATCCGTCGTCACGATAACATTTTTTATCAGGAAAACTTCTGATTTTAAAAGAAAGAAAGAAAGGGCAATTACCAAAGACAGGAAAATTAAAAGGAAAAGAATTTTCCGAAGATATCTCGTTGATCTACGAAGCATGGAAAACCTCTTCAACAACGTCAACTAATTTATCGGCCGCATTAAAATTAATGATTTTTTGAGCGGCGCGAGCATTAATTCTATAATTGTCTAAATTTTTAGAAAATAGTTCTATCGCCTTATAAAAGTTTTCAGTTTTTAAATCTTTCTGGGGAAAAATAACGGCTGTCCCCGCTTTTTCTAATAAACGCGCGTTTTCCAGTTGTTCATTTTGACCGGCCCAGGGAAGAGGAATAAGAATCGCCGGTTTGCCCAAAGCGGCCAATTCCGTCACGATATTGGCTCCGGAACGAGAAATAACCCAATCGGCGCGGTTTAAAACCCAGCCGACATCTTTAACGTCAATATATTTTTTTAAGACATAACGCTTTTGTAAATGGGGCGGCAAAGAAGAAACAAAAGATAAGAGTTTTTCATAATCCTCGTAAGTCTTTGTTTCTCCGCACTGGTGAATAATCTGATATTTTTCCAGAAGTTTGGGTAAAATGGCGATCATGGCCTCGTTAAGAACATGAGCCCCTAAATTGCCGCCCGTGATATAAACAAGCGGCAGTTTTTCGTTAAACAGATTCTGAAAATTATCCGCTGTTGGCGTAAAAATTTCCTTTCTTAGCGGATTTCCGGTATAAACAACCTTTCCCGCCGGCAAACCGGTCGTTGTTTTTTCCCAAGAAAGGCAAATTTTGTCAGCGACCTTAGCAATCAAATCATTGGCTAACCCGGAGACCGCGCTTTGTTCATGAGTCACAATGGGAATTCGTAAAAACCAGCCGGCGAAAGCAACCGGTAAAGCTAAATAGCCGCCGAAAGAAAGGATAAGATTGGGCTTGTATTTTCTTAAATAATAAAAACTTTGGATTAAGCCTAGGGGAATTTTTAAAAGAGAGGAAAGAGTGTAACGCGAAAAATTTCTTTGTAATCTGCCGGTTGTCAGGGAAACAAAATCAATTCCCAATTCTTTAATGACCCGATACTCTGTTGATAAAGTTTTGTCCCCCTCAAGGGCATATTTTCGTCCCAAAAAAATTATCTGCCAGCCGTTTTCCCGCAACTTCGGCAAAACAGAGAGGGCCGGCGTCAGGTGACCTCCGGTTATGATGATTTTTTTTGTGCTAGACATTGTTTGCTTATGTTTAAAAGGATTCCCACACCTGTCAGCGTCACGACTAAATTTGAACCGCCATAAGAAACAAAAGGCAGCGGCACTCCGGTTAAAGGCAAAAGCGCGACCATTGATCCTAGGTTAATAATCGCCTGGGTACTTATCCAAAAAGAAATACCGTAAGCCAAAAGCTGGCCGAAACGATCGGGAGCCAAAAGAGCAATTTTAATCCCCCGCCAAAGAATAAAAACAAAAAGAGCAATGACTAAAATAGCTCCGATAAAACCTATCTCTTCGCCAATAATCGCAAAAATGGAATCGGTCATCGCTTCCGGCAGATACTCAAATTTTTGGCGTGATTTGCCTAAACCCAGACCCCAGAAACCGCCCGAACCAAAAGCCAAAAGAACCTGGCGGATATGATAGGAAGCTCCTAAAGGATCGTTGGCGGGATTAAAAAAAGTGACCAGGCGCCGAAGCCTGTAAGGCGAAACCACCGCCAAAGCCAAAATGCCGCCGAAGATTCCCGGAGCTAAAAGCCCAAAATGCCACCACGGAGCGCCAGACAGAAAATAAAGAATTACTGCCAGAACACAAATAACAATGGCGGTACCTAAATCAGGCTCAGCAATGACTAAACCAACGATCAAAGAACAAAGAGTCACAAAGGCGAAGAGTCTCTCCCGCTCTTTAGAGGAAAACCACGCTGATAAATAAATCACCAGAGCCAGTTTGGCCGCTTCCGCCGGCTGGAGAGTAAAAGCTCTAAAATCAAGCCAGCGATGAGCCCCCAAGGCTTTAAGGCCCAAACCGGGAAGGAAAACAGCCAATAAAAGAATAATCGTTATAAAAATAAGCGGCAAAGCTAAGGAATAAAGCCGGTGATAATCAAAAAAGGAGAAAAAAAACATTAAAGTCAGTCCCAAAAAAAGCCATTGGCTTTGATCTTTAAGATAATGGTATTTATCGCCGAAATCCCGAAAAGCCGAAACCGAAGAAGCTTCAAAAATAAAAACTAATCCCAAAAGGCAGGTTGTAAAAACCGCCAAAAAAAGCGGCAAGTCTATTCTTTTTTTTTGACTGTGCAAAGCCAAAGACATTCTTCTTTTAGATTGAAAAAACAACATGATTAAATTGTTCTCCTCGGTCAAATTCGTTTTTAAACATCCCAAAAGAAGCGCACCCCGGAGATAAGATAACATAATCGCCAGGTTCGGCTGTCATTTTGGCTTGGATGACGGCTTTTTGCAGATCATCAAATTTTCCCAAAATTTTTATTTTCGATTTTTGACGCTTAACTTCTGATAATAATTCATCGGTAGCCGTCCCTTCAAGAAAAATGACGGCCTTAGCTCTTCTACTGATTTCCCCAGCTAATTCCTTAAGATCAAGATTTTTACTTGAACCGCCAGCTAAGAGAATAATCTTTTTATCCTGGTAAGCTTTAAGAGCTTTAATGGTCGCGATTGGAGTCGTGCTGGTGGTATCGTTGACAAAAGTCACTCCTCCAAGCGAACGAATTTCTTCCAATCTAAAGGGAACGCCCGGAAAACCCATCAGGGCTTTCTCTGTTATCCTCTGGTCAATTTCTAAGACTTTCGCCACCTGATAGGCCGCCGCCACGTTTTCTAAATTGTGCTCGCCTTTTAATTTTAATTGAGAAACAAGTGATTTTGGCAGGTCGCTTTTTTTAAAAAACACTCTTTTTGACTTGGCTTCCCGAGCCAGATCAAGACATGTTTTGTTTTCAAAATTTAAAACCAGGAAATCATTTTCCTCTTGATATTTAAAAATGATTTTTTTGTCCTGAAGATATGCTTCCATGTTTTGGTAACGATTTAAGTGGTCGGGGTAAATATTAGTGAGAACGGCCAAGTGGGGGCTGATTTTATCTTCGTCTAAACCCTGAAGCTGCCATGAAGAAAGCTCCAAAACGACTTTGGTTTGAGGAGTCATTTTGTCTAGCAAGGAAAGAGTGGCGACGCCGCGAAGATTGCCTCCAAGCAGTGTTTTGTAACCCGAGGCTTCTAAAATTTTACCGATTAAATGAGTCGTCGTCGTTTTACCTCGTGTTCCGGTCACGCCGATGATGTTTTTCCGATGGGGACAGAGTTTAAAAAACAAGCTTTCGTCCATTTCGACGGGAACGTGGTGTTTTCTAGCGACGGCTAAGGAAGGAGAATCTTTAGAAACATCAGGATTACGAATGACAAGATCAGAATTGATAAAATCTTCTTCCCTGTGTTTGCCTAAGATATAAGTTATCGGTAAATCACGCAAAAGGTCAAGAGAGGTTTTTAATTCTTTGGCGGTTTTAAGATCCGTGACCTTAACTTTAGCCCCTTTTTCGGCAAAAAACCGCGCCACACCAACCCCGCCACCTTGAATTCCCAACCCCATCACTAAAATCCGTTGTCCAGAAAAATTCATAAACATCTTTATTTAGTTTGTTTTACTTATTATACTATTTTAAGAAGCTTCGGAGCAAAAAGAGCTTGTCAGGTCATGGCGGCAAGAAAAAGGCCAAAAACAGCCAAAACGATACCGGCTAACCAAAATCTCATGACCACCGTTGGCTCTTCCCAACCTTTTTCCTGAAACCAAAGATGAATAGGGGCCACGGAAAAAATTTTTTTGCCGAAGAATCTCTTGCTTAAAAGTTGCACAAGCGACGAAGTTACCTCGGCCACAAAGATGCCTCCGATAATAACCAGGGCGATCGGTTTGCCTAAAATAAGACCGATGACGGCCAGAGTGGCACCGAAAGGCAGGGCGCCGGTATCACCTAAAAAAATTCTGGCCGGATGAATATTAAAATACAAAAAGGCAATCAAACTCCCGATCCAAAGAGCAATAAAGATCGCCAGGGGAACGTCCAGGATGCCGGCGGAAATGACCCAGAAAGACGTCAGGCAAATAAGCAAAAGCCCCGAAGCTAAACCGTCAAGTCCGTCGGTGATATTAAAGGCATTGGCAAAAGCGGTGATGACGAAAGCGGCAAAGGGAATGTAAATCCAGTCTAGGGTCAGAAGCCCAAAAAAAGTAATATTAACGATTTTAATCTGTAATTCACTGTAGAGCCAAAAGGCCACGATGCCCGACAAGAGAAGCTCCAGGATTAATTTATGGCGGATTCTTAGTCCGAAAAAATTCTCCGAAGCACCGGGAAACGTTTTTTTAATATCATCAAAAAGACCTAAAAGGCCAAAAGAAAGAAAAGTTAAAAGAAGAATTCTTACCTCCGCCAACAAAGGATAGACCGAAGTGATAGGAACCCAAAAATAGGGCAACATAAAAATCGCGCCAAGAAAAAGCAGCGGCGTTAAAATTAAGGTTAACAAGCCTCCGCCTACCGGTATACCGGCTTTCCGGGCGTGAAGCTTATCAAAAATAGGGGTGAGTTTCCCGAAAATATCGCGAGTTTCCTGCTGTTGTCTTTGAAAACGAATTTTGTATAAAAGATTAATAAAGGGAACAAAAAGAAAACTATTAATAAGAAACGAGAAAATCAGTAAACCTAAAAGGATAGCCATGGAAGCCTTTCTAAGATTTTGGGTCCTAAGATAAGAAGGGCAATAATGGTTGCCCCGATCGCGGTTAAAAGCATCATGCCGGCGGCAACGTCTTTCGCGGTCTTTGCCGACTCCCGCCATTCGGTCGTCACCAAATCGGTGACTGATTCAATGGCCGTATTCATCATTTCCGTAGCCAAACCTATAAACGTCACCAAAACCAAAATCGTCATCTCGATAAAAGAAATCCCAAGAAAAAATCCCGATAAAATCGCCGCCGTGGCCAGAAAAACGTGGATTTTAAAATTTGGCTGGGAGGTTAAAGCGTAAGATAAACCGGCAAAAGCATTTTTAAAAGAAATATGATGTCGCTTCAAAGTTTCTACCATAGAAAAATTATACTCGTTTTTGCAACTCGGAGCAAGAAAGACAAGAATTATAATAATGACAGGAAATAACCTTACAGAAAACGGCTTTTTTTTCTAAAAGAAAAATTATCCTTTCTAAATGTTTCAGCAACGAACCCTTAAGATACCATAAGTCTTCCGGCCGAAGAAGATTTTCCAAGATTTCTGCGACTTCCTGAACGTCTTTGGCCCAAAAAATATGCGACTTTTCCATGCCTGTTTTCTTAGCCGCTTGAGTCGTCAGTTTCTGCAGAGGTCCGACGCCGACGAAAAAATCAATTTTAAGTCCGGCGATAAATTTGCCCAAGTTTTGATGTTCTTCCAAAGCATATTGCCCCAACTCTCCCATTTCCCCCAAGACGGCAATTTTTCTCCCCCGGCAGGGGAGAATCATTAGTGTTTCTAAACCTGCCCTGACCGAGGCCGGATTAGCTCTTAAATGATCATCCAGAATAATTGTTCCCAGCGGTCCTTTTTCTAAGCTTAATCTTCCTGAAAGAGGCTTAATCTCCCCTAGTCCCCTTTTTATTTGCTTCGTGGTTAATCCGTAAATTAAGCCCGCGGCGGCGGTGGCGAGTCCCTCGTGAACGGCATGTTGACCCAAAAGGCCTATCTTAAGGTCTAAATCGGTCACGCCAAATTGTCTGGCGTGAAGCTTAAAAGAAGTTCCCGTCAACCCCGCCTCAATTTCATCAGCCCAAAAGTCACAAGCCTTATCGGTCCCGTACCATAAAACTTTAGCCCTGGTTCTTTCGGCCATTTTTCTTACCAAGACGTCGTCAAAATTAAGAATTGCCCAACCATTAGAAGGCAAAGCTTTAAGCAGTTTTGCCTTCTCTTCCATGATCCCTTCAATCGAACCTAATAATTCCGGTTCGGAATGAACCGGCGAAATGCCGGTCAAAACGGCTATTTGGGGATTAAAAAGAGAAAGGTGTTTATCCATTTCGCCGCGGTGATCAACGCCGCACTCTAAAACCAAAACCTCGTGCCCGGGTCTAAGTTTAAGAAGCGTCATCGGCAGGTTATAGACCGTATCCAAATTAAGATCGGTCTGCAGGGTTTTATACTTCTGACTTAAAACGTAAGTGATGGCTCTTACCGTGTTCGTTTTGCCGAAAGAACCGGTGACAGCGATAATCTTCAGATGAGGAAAAAGTTTTAACCAGTTTTTAGCCAACTGGCGACGAAGAGAGTGAAATGGCTGTTTCCACGAGGTGTTTTCCATTAACGTAATTTTACCACATTTAGCTTTTTTGAAGGGCAAGCTCAATAAGTTTTTCCAGAAGTTTGGGGTATGACATTCGCACCCCCTTGGCTTCCTTGGGCACGATGGAAGCTGAGGTTAAACCGGGAAGGGTATTAATTTCCAAAGCGTAAGGTTTTTGGCCGACGAGGATAAATTCCACCCGCGCCACGCCCCTGGCCCCAATGGTTTTAAAGATCCTGACGGACAGACCCTGAAGCGTTTTTGTCATCTTTGACGAAAGCCTGGCCGGCACAATTTCTTCTGCTTTGCCCTTAATATATTTAGCCTCATAATCAAAAAACTCGTTTTTAGGCAAAATCTCCGCTAAAGGCAAAGCCTGAGGATTGGCGTTGCCCAAAACGGCACAGCTTATTTCCCTCCCCTTAAGATACTCTTCAACTAAGACCGGCTCGGAATAAGCAAAGGCCAAATCTAAAGCTTTCTTCAGTTCTTCCTTGCCATGAACGACTGAGGCTCCGACACTTGAACCCTGATTACAAGGTTTAACAAAAACCGGCGGCTTTTTAAAAAAACGCCAAATTAATTCCGGCGGATCATTTTTTCTGAAAACCAGGTATCGAGGAAAAGGAATTTTTTCAGAAGCCAGAACTTTTCTAAACATAATTTTGTCCATACCCAAAGCGCTAGCCAAAACGCCTGAGCCGGTATAGGGTATATTTAAAAGCTCAAGTAGTCCCTGAATAGTGCCATCTTCCCCGTAAGGACCATGCATGGCCAAAAAAGCGACATCAATTTTTTGTTCGTTAAGAATTGTCTGATTTTGAAGAGGAATTGTTTCCAAAGAAGATTGTTCTTTCTTTTGGTCAGGAAGGCGATGAACAATCGTGTCCAGTTCCAAAAACTTATTTAAAGGTAAAGGTTGCCATCTTTGACCGTCGCGGGAAATAACGACGGGCAAAACTTCAAACTTTTCCTTATTAAGATAAGCCACGACTTCTCTGCCTGTGGCCAAAGAAACGTCATACTCCGGCGTCCGGCCGCCCATCAAAACCGCAACTTTAATCTTTTTCATGAGTTAACTAGAAAAAATTATTTAACTTGTTTATTTTTAAATTCGGTAAAATATTTTGTCCCCGGCAAAACGTCATCAAAAACAAAAGTCCCGGGTCCGACGACGGCGTTTTTCCCGATGATCGTCCCAGGCATGGTTCCGACCCCGATACCGGTATAGACATTCTCGCCCAAAATAACGCCAAAATCGTCAAGTCCCGTCTCAACCTTTTTCCCTTTTATTTTAACTTTAATCACTTGTCTGTCAAAACGCCGGTTGGCCGTCGTAAAATTGTGAGCCAAACGACAACCCTCACCGATAATGGACGAGGCCACGAAACCGCTGCCAAGCGTGGCTCCGGGCAAGAAAACACTATTTTTAATTTCCGAAAAAGCTCCGACCCTGGCGTTTTCTTCCAGGACCGCTCCGTCCCTAATTAAGGAATTGTTGCCCACCAAAACGTTCTTGCCTAAATAAACAGGGCCTTTAATGACGGCATTTTCGTGAATCGTCACGCCGTCCTCAATCTTCATTTTTCCCACCAAAATAACCCCTTTGCCGATTTTGGCCCCCCGACTGATTTGATGGGGCATTTTTTCTAATAAATAATCCTTAACGGCCAAAAGATCCCAAGGATATTTTAAGGAAACCGGTTTCGCTTGCGTTTTGACAACTTTAACTTTTTTAAGTTTCATATATTGATCAAGAGCTGTCTCAAACTGATACTGATCTCTCGGAGTTTTTGCCAAAACAGGCAAGAAATCTTTCGTTAAAAGATAGATCCCGACAACGCAGGTTCGACTAGATTCCTGGCTTTTCGGCGGTTTTTCTATAAGTCTTAAGGCCTGATCGTCTTGAAGATCCAAAACCCCAAACTCCCAAAAATTTTCTTTTTCTTCGGCTAATAAGACGGCATCGGCTTCTCTTTTTTTCTCGATCATCAACTGGCTGAAATTATCAATATCCAAATGATGTGCGTTAAGCAAGAAAAATTCTTCCTGAAGATGATCCCTGGCTTTTAATAGAGCATCCCCCATACCCAGGGGCTTGTCTTGAGTCACGTAAGTTATGGCCACACCGAACTTTTTTCCGTCACCAAAATAATTTTTAATCTGGGGATCGCCGGTTTCAACCAGAATGATTTTTTTGATCGCCAATTTTGCCAAGGCTTCAATGGTCCAAGCCAAAATGGGTTTCCCCATTAAAGGAATCAGACATTTAGGCCTTCCTTCGGAAAGCGGATAAAAACGGGTTGAGGCTCCGGCCGCTAAAATCACGGCTTGCATAATTATTCCCTCCTTTGAATTTTAGCTCCAATTTTTGTCAGACGAGATTCAAAATTTTCGTATCCCCGGTCAATGTGCTCGACCCCTAATAAAATACTTTCACCCCGAGCGACTAAAGCTCCCAAAACAAGCGTGGCTCCGGCCCTTAAATCAGGAATTGACAAAACGGCATTATGAAGCGTCGTTGGTCCCGTTACTTTAATCGCGTGGAAATTTCCCGGCCTGTCGTCTTCCGGATTAAAGTTGTAAAAAGTTTCCCGATTCGGAACCGGAGGATTAAAAAAAGAAATTTTGGCTCCCATTTTAATCAGCTGCTCAACATATTGGAAGCGGCTTTCATAAACCGTTTCGTGAATAATGGCTTCTCCTTCTGCTTGGGTCATTAAAACCGCCCAGGGCGCCTGCCAGTCGGTCATAAACCCCGGATGAGGAGAAGAAACGACATGAGCGCTTTTTAAGGATTTTTGGTAGTAAAATTTTATTCCCTGTTCTTGTGGTTCCCAACCGGCTCCAATTTCGGTCAGTTTCTCAAGAAAGATTTTTAAGTTTTGGGGCGATGTTCCCTTAACCAAGACATGACCGCGGGTCACCAAGGCGGCAATCGCAAAGGTGACGGCTTCGTTGCGATCTGACATGATTTTATAATTTGTTCCCTTGAGTTTCTTAACCCCTTCGATCACAATTTTTCTTGGTTCTGTCCGCCTGATCTTGGCTCCCATCTTGTTTAAGAGGTTAATCAAGTCATCAACTTCAGGTTCGGCGGCCGCATTTTCCAAAATCGTGGTCCCGGCAGCCAAGACAGCGGCGAGAATCACCATTTCCGTTCCGGTATGGGTATTTTTGGCAAACTTAAACGTCTTGCCTTGAAATTTACTGACAACAGCGTGAAAATAACCATCAGTACTCTCATAGGTAATTTTGGCTCCTAATTGACATAAGGCTTCAATTGACCGCTCGATCGGTCTGGCCCCGATCCGGCAACCTCCCGGATTGGGGATTTCCGCTTCGCCAAAACGGGTTAAAAGAGGAACAAGCATCAGAAAAGAGGTCCGCAGTTTGGCGGCAATGTCTAAGGGAATCGGCCGGTTCTTAATTCTGGCCGCCGAAAGAGTGAGGGTATGATCGTTTTTAAGATTAACTTCAACGCCTAAACCCTTGGCCATCTCCAACATCAACGAGAGATCCGCAATGAGGGGGACATTTTCCAGTCTAACTTCCTCATCGGTTAAAAGCGCCGCCGCGATCGCCGGCAAAACCACGTTTTTGGCGCCAGAAATCTCCACCTCGCCCTGAAGAGCAAAACCACCGTTAATGGTGTATTCAGCCATTTAAAATTCCCCTATTTTGACAATTTCTTCTTCTAATTCCAAGTTAAATTTCTCTTTGACTTTTTCCTTAACTTCTTTTATTAAGTTTAACACATCTTTGGCTTTGGCACCACCTAAATTAATCATAAAATTAGCGTGCTGGGGTGAGATCTGCAAGTTTCCAAATTTTTCTCCCTTAAGGCCCGAAGCTTCAATCACAAATCCGGCCGAAGTCGTTAGGTCTGCCGTCCCGATTCTTAAGGCCTGACTTTTTTTAATATTTTTGAAGATACAACCGGCCGAGGCTCCTGTCGGTTGAGTTTTTTGCCGGTGCTCTATGGCCCAACGGGCTTTTTGCCAAAGAAAATCTGTATCTTCTTTTTGAAGTTGAAAAATAACCGAGAGAAGAATTTTTAGGTCGTGGGTTTTTTGGGAAAAGATAAATTGGCTAACGGTTTTATCCTGCCAATGGGCATTGCCGATGACCGCTCCGCCGACCGTCCCCGGCAACCCTAGAAATTCCTCCAAACCCCCAAGACCCTCGTCAATGGCAAAACGGACAAACTGATTAAAAGGCACGCCTGCCTCCACTTCGACCAGAACATCTTTAACGTTAAGTTTTACCCCATTTAAAGACGGGCCGATTTTCCCTCTGACCTTAACAATTTTAATGCCTTTGGTTTTATTTTTGACGACTAAGCCGCGGAAACCCTTATCGCCGATCAGCACATTTGACCCGCCGCCCAAAATCAGAAAAGGCAAACGCAAGTCTTTGGCCGCCTGATAAGCTTTAATTAATTCCTCATTCGTCTTGGCCTCAAAATAATAATCGGCCGGCCCGCCGATTTGGAAGGTGGTGTGCAAGACCAGGCTTTCCTTGACCTTTACTTTACCTAAGCCCAATTTGTCTTCTAATTTTTGCCAAAGATTGTCTGTCATATTTTAGAAATTAAATCATCATAAATTTTATAAACATCTCCCGCTCCCATCGTCAACATGATGTCGCCGGGAAGAAGAATTTTCGCTAAAAAATCACCGGCTTCGTTTAATTTGGCAAAATAATGAACATTTTTTTGGTTTTTTTTAATTTCTAACGCTAAAATTTTACTGCTAATTGTTTTATCAACTTTTTCTCGAGCCGAAGGAAAAATATCCACAATGACAACCTCATCGGCACCGCTAAAAGCCCGGCCAAAAGCCGAAAGAAGAGCTTTGGTTCGTGAGAAAGTGTGCGGCTGAAAAAGACAGATAATTCTTTTACCGGGGAACCAGGCTTTGGCTGCCGCCAGGGTACTTTTAATTTGGGCGGGATGATGAGCGTAATCGTCAAAAAACTTGATCTTCTTTTTTTCAGAGATTAACTCGAATCGTCTTTTGGTGCCGGAAAATCCGGGCAGAATTTCTTTAATTTTTTCCCAGGAAATACCTAAAAAATTGGCGACAATACAGGCCGCAACCGCATTCAAAACATTAAACTGACCGGGAATCTTTAACGTAAATTTACCCAAATCCGTATTTTTATATTTCAAGTTGAAGAAGGTTAGCGACGGACCAAAAGAAAGACGACTGATTTGGTAATCAGCCAAGGTAGAGAATCCGTAGGTTAAAACAGGCTTATGGAAAAAAGGTAAGATTTTTCTAACGTTTTCATCGTCAATGCCGGCCACAAGCAAACCGTCCGGGGGAATTTTTTGGGCAAAAGTCAGAAAGGCTTCCTTAATTTCCGCAAGGTTATCGTAAACATCAGGATGATCAAAATCAATATTGGTCAAAACGGCAATATCCGGCTTGAGCCAAAAAAACCTCGGCGTGGGATCCAAACCCGGGTCGGTCACGTACTCATCAGCCTCAACCACAAAATAGTCTCCCAAACCGGCGTGACCGGGTGTCCCTAAAGAAAAGATATCGCCGCAACCCACGGCAAAGGACGGATCAAGTCCGGCGTAAGTCAAAAGATGGGCAATTATAGCCGCGGTGGTGGTTTTCCCATGATTGCCGGAAACGGCAATGACTTTTTTTTCGGCCGAGATTTCCCCTAAAGCCTGGGCGTGCATCAAAACTTTTAAACCCCGTTTTTTCGCTTCTTGGGCCTCCGGATTAGAACTGCCGCCATGGGCTCCGGTCACGACGACCAAATCAGGCTTCCCCTTCAGGTTTTCTTTGGTAAAACCAACTCGAGGAGTAAGATGATATTTTGCCAAAACTTTATCGGTCGGAAACACCTCATCCACATCCGAGCCGGTGACTTTAGCTCCCATTTCAGAAACAAGAATCGCTAGGGGAGTCATGGCGGCTCCTTTAAGACCGATAAAATGAACGTGTTTAAATTTCATCTTAGGCCAATTACGGCAAAGATCATTTGGTCACGATCTTTCTTTCGGAATGAATAAAAAAGTTTATTTTGACAGGCCGTACAATAGGGCAAGATCTCGATATTTTTCTTCTGAAGACCTGCCGCCGTTAATTGTTGAAGATTAAGCTCTTTTAAGTCTAAATGAAATTGACCGTTAATTTTTTTGACTCCCCTTTTAAATAATTTGGCTCTTTCCGGAGAAATATCATAACAGGAGGCACAAATATGAGGACCGAAAACGGCCAGCGTCTGTTTTGGACGGCCTTTTAATTTTTCTATTTGCCTCACCATTTTTTTACTTATTTCTTTTAAGGTCCCTTGCCAGCCGGCATGAACGGCCGCGATAATTTTTCTTTTCGGTTCGTAAAAAAGAATCGGCAAACAATCGGCGGTCCTAACCGCAATCTTAACTTTTTCTGTCTTGCTTATCAAACCGTCAGCTCCGTTTTTTTTCTGACCCAGATCGCTTTTTTTAACCTGACTGATTTTATTACCGTGAACCTGTTGGGCCAAAACAAGATTTGCAACTTTTGGGTTGTCTTCACTTCGCGTCGTAAAACCATGAAAAAGATCGGTATATTTTGAAAACAATTTCGCGTAAATCATAAGGTTAAAAGCGCCTTCGCCACCGCCTCGTGTTCACTCCACGGATCTTCGGTTTGCCCCCGACATAAACTTTTTTCGTGTCCTTTACCGGTTAAAATAACCAAATCCTCAGGTTTGGCCATCTTGATAGCCTCTCTGATTGCTTCTTGCCGGTTGACGATTTTTCTGATTACCAAAGCTTGTTTTTCGGACCCCAAAACTTTCTTTGCCCCAAATTCTATGTCCGTCATTATCTTCTTGGGGTCTTCGGTCCGATAATCCTCCTCGGTCAGGATCATCACGTCGTCATACCTTGCCGCCGCCTCGCCCATCATTGGTCGCTTACTGGCATCTCTTAGTCCGGCCGAACCAAAAACATGAATCAATCTCCCCTTAACAAGAGGCTTAGTCGTTGCTAAAAGATTCTCCAAAGCGTTGGGTGTGTGGGCAAAATCCACCACCACTCTGAAATCCCGGTTGGTTTCGATAAATTCGAATCTGCCAAAAACACCTTTAAAATCAGCTAGCGTCTGGCGGATTTTTTCATCACTAATGCCTAAAACTTGAGCCGCCGCCATCGCGGCCAGGCAATTTTTTTGATTGTATTCCCCCGGCAGGGGAGTGGTAAATAAAAATTTGGCCGGCGTTATGTCCCCGTTATTAATTCCGTAACTGACAATCTTCGTTGCTTGATACTTGATACCTGATACTAAATACTCGTATGATCCGTCTTCCCGATTGAGAATCGCCCATTTAACGCCCCTAAACAATCTTGCTTTGGCCTTTAAATAGTTCTCATGAGTCTTATGGTAATCCAAGTGTTCATGGGTGACATTGGTCAAGACCCCGATTTGGAAATTGCAGCCGAAAACCCTGTTCTGATTAAGTCCGTGAGACGTCACCTCTAAAACCATATATTTCTCTCCCCTGTCAACGGCCAATCTTAAAAATCTCTGAAGTTTAAAAGAGGAAGGCGTGGTCACATGAAACGGCAGATCATAATCATGTCCGCCGATTTTGGCTCCCACCGAAGAAATCATGGTCACTTGTTTACCTGCCTTCTTAAGAATTTCGTAGATTAGATTGACTGTTGTTGTCTTGCCGTCGGTCCCCGTCACGCCGATAACGATCAAATTTTTGGCCGGATAGCGGAAAAAAATTGTGGCGAGGAGAGCCACAAAAAGGTGGTAGATATTCTTCAGTCCCTGAGGCATGAAGCTAATTATAGCATATTAAAGGTTATGGAAAAAACTTAAGATTTATCCTTCCTCATTATTCCGTAGGTGAAATACCGTAATAGGTAAAAAGCTCTTTTGAGATGTCAAAAAATAAAGGCGCCGCGGTTTCTGAACCCCACGGAGAACTTGTCGGCTCGGTTAAACGAACCAACATCACAAATTTAGGTTTGTCAGCCGGCGCAAAACCGACAAAAGAAGCAATGGTTCTTTTGTCATCGTAATGGCCGGCCACGGGAATTTGCGCGGTTCCGGTTTTGCCGGCGATACGAAAACCTTTAGGCTTAGCCCACTTCGCTTCGCCGTTATCCACAGCCGCCACCATCATTTCCCGTAAAGCTACGGTCGTTTCTTTTTTCAAAACTTGATCTAAAACTTTAGTTTTTATTTCGATCTTTCTGCCTTCTTTATCTTTGATTGAGGCCATAACATGAGGCTCTAAGAGTTTACCGCCATTGGCCAAAGAAGCGACGGCTTGAAGCATTTTAATGGGTGTTAGGGCAATCCCTTGTCCAAAAGAAGCCGTGGCCAAGTCGATTTCTTTCCATTCGCTTTTTGGCCTTAACGGCGATTCTTCCTCTTCTTCAAGATCAATGCCGGTCTTTTCTCCCAATCCAAACTTTTTGAAATAATCAACCATCTTGTCACGGCCAATTTTTCTTCCTAAAAAAACCATACCGGTATTACAGGAGCGTTCGAGAATTTGCGTCACGGTTTCGGCCCCGTGATATTTTTCATTCCAGGTCTTAATCGTGTAATCGCCGACAACCAACGGACCATTATCCTGAAAAATATCGGAAGGCCTAATCAGACCTTCATTAAGGGCTATCGCCATGGTGATCACCTTAAAAGTTGAACCCGGCTCATAAAGATCGGCGACAACCGGATTTTTAAAAAGCTCCGAAGAGAATAAATTATATTTAAAAGGATCATAAGCCGGAAAAGACGCCATCGCCAAAATTCCCCCCGTTTCCGGATCCATGATAACCACACTGCCCTGTTTCGCTCCGTATCTTTTGATGGCTTCATTAAGTTTTTTTTCCGCCACAAATTGGACTGTCCGATCAAGATGCAAGATTAAATCCCGACCGTCTTTAGCTTTTTCCTCACTGACCTCACCCAATAAAATCGGCGCTCCCCTGACGTCTTTTTCCTGACGTAAATTGCCTTCTTTACCACGAAGCTCACGATCATAAAAACCTTCTAAACCAAAATAACCCTTGTCCTTGCCATCGGTGTCACTGCCGACAAAACCCAAAAGATGAGCCGCCATTGAGGCCTCCGAATAAAAACGTCTCGGCTCAAAACTTAGGCCCAGACCGGCAAGTTTAAGATTTTTAATCTCCTCGGCTTTCTCCTGGGAAATTTTATGCCCCAAGGCAACCCAATAAAGATCGGGATTAAGCTTGGCGGAGAGAGAAGCGACCGGAACTTCTAAAACGTCCGCAATTTTTGAGGCAAAGTTGGAATCTTTAATTTTTTTAACTTCGGCAAAAAGGAGATAGGCTTTTTCGTTCGCAACCAACGGAAAACCTTCACCGGTTAGAATTTCCCCACGACTCGCAGGCAATTGTAAAACTTCGTAATATTGTTTTTCTGCCTGGATTTTTAAAGTTTCACCCGAAACAATTTGCCACCAAAACAAACGGCAGACAATTAGAAAAAAGGTTACCAAAAAAAAGAAAAAAAGCAGTTTACTTCGCCGCGACATTTAAATTCTCTAAGGCTACCGGGACTTCGGAAACAAGATAGTAAAGTTTTGGTTTAGTGTATCCCGCTTCAGCCGCTTTTTGCGAAACCGAAACTAAAGAAGAAAAAGAGGCAATTTTTCTCTCAAGAAACTCGTTTTCGTCTCTTAAAATCATAGTCTCATTCTCTGTTTGGCTCAAGGTTAATCCGGCCGTGGTTAAACGATTAGCCACGAAAACTTGTAAAAGCAGTAAAATGACATTTAAGACAAGAATTGTTTTTGTTAGTTTGGCTAGTTTATTCATATTTTTCGGCGATTCTTAATTTGGCACTCCGTGATCTGTGATTTCTTTTTCTTTCCGCATCGGTTGGCTCAATCGGTTTTTTGGTTAAAATTTTTAAAACACCCTGTTCTTCCTCTTCTTTGAAAAAATTTTTGACAATTCTATCTTCCAGAGAGTGAAAAGATAAAACGACTAATCTGCCTCCATTTTCTAAAAGATCTACGGCCTGCGGTAAGGCTCCTTTCAAATTATTAAGCTCGTCATTAACGACCATTCTCAAAGCCTGAAAAACCTTGGTGGCCGGATGAATTCGTTCGAATTTGTCTCTTCCTTTTGCTTTGACAAGAATATCGGCTAATTCATCACAAGTTGTAATCGGTTTTAAGGTACGGGCGCGAGAAACAGCGCGAGCAATTCTCCAAGAATCGTCTTCCTCAGCATATTTTTTAAAAAGTTCATAAAGTTCTCCTTCGGTTAAACCGTTAATTAAATCTTTTGCCGTAACCGAAAGTTGCGGATCCATACGCATGTCTAAAGTCGCCTCAGAATTAAACGAAAAACCGCGTCCTGGGGTTTCCAGTTGATGACTGGAAAGACCTAGGTCAAATAAAATACCGGCGACTTTATTAAAGTGATGTCTTTCAGCGATCTTTTTTAAATGTGCAAAGTTTTCTTTAACAAGGATTAAATTATTGAGACTTTCCCTGTCTAAACTTTTAACTTTTTCCCTAACTTCTTCCAGCGCCTCGGGATCACAATCTATGCCTAAAACAAGACCCTTGTTTCTAAGAATCTCTAGAGCGTGTCCTCCTCCTCCCAGTGTGGCATCGATATATTTCTTGCCTTTTCTTATGTTTAAACCCTTAGTGACTTCAGACAAAAGTACCGGTGTATGATAATTATTCGTTGCCATTTTTTGACTTATCCACGCTCTCGTCTTTTTCTCTTATCTCTTTTTATTTTAAATTCTTAGCGTATTCTTGCCACTTTTGACTATCCCAGATTTCAAAGTGATCGGCCGCGCCGATGATCGTTACTTTTTCTTTATTGACCCCGGCATATTTAGCCATCGTTTCCGGCATCACGAATCTTCCTAAAGTTGTTAAATCAATGATCTGGGCATTGTAGGACATTTTTCTTCTTAAGTTTCGGCTTTCCGGGTCGGAAAAAAAAGGACGCGTCAGCTCCGGCCTAACGACTTCTTCCCAATCTTTTTCCCTAAAACCAAAAATACATTCTTCAAAGCCGATCGTTAAAACAATTCGCTCACCTCTTATTTCATCACGAATTTTTGAAGGCATCGCCAAGCGGTTTTTCCCAATTAATTTTGCCTCGTAAGTTCCTAAAAACATCCTTCTTACTCCCTTTGTGCTACGTTTTATTCCTATTTATTCCATTTTGATACCTTTTTCACGGCTTGTCAAGAGGTAAAAAGAGGAAAAAGGTTATCGAGAAGACCACACTACGAATGGGGTTTTCCGAAGCATTAGCCCACTAACGGGAAATCCTTAAGTTTTCACAGTTGATATTCCTGGGTAAAACCCGTACTCTGACCGGCAATCCTCGTAAACTTTAAGGTTAAGGAAACCTTAGTCACGCCTTCATCATAGACGCAAACATTCTTCGAGCAGGTTCCCAACAAGATCTCTCTTAAGATCGTCGTCTGACCGCTCTTAACCTCAATTTTGCCCAAAACACCTCTGGGTAAGCCTCCTTTGGCCTCATAAGCCAGTTCGTACTCAATGACTGAAACCCCTTCGGGAATTTTGCTGATTTTTAAATTAACGGCTTTTTTATCAAAACGCGGGGCAAGGTCAATTTCCGCTTCTTTTTCCAAATTCTCCGGTAAGGTAAAGCTTTTTTTGGGAGCCGATTGGGGATTAGTTTGAGTAGTCGTAAGGGTCGACCGGACACGTAAAAAAACGAACAAACCGATAAGGATAACAACGATAGGAATAAAAACCAGGACAGCTTTTTTCGTCATTTTTTTACCCCTCCAATTTCTTTAAAAAATATTCTTTTAATAAATCAATTTTCACTCTTTCCTGTTTGGTCGTGTCTCTATCCCTCACCGTCACGGCCTGATCCTTAAGTGTTTCAAAATCGACGGTTACACACCAGGGGGTCCCGATTTCATCCTGAGCAAAATAACGCTTACCGATGTTGCCCCGATCGTCCCAAGCAACATAGAACTGGGTTCGGAGTTCAGAGTAGATATCACGGGCCGCTTTAATCAATTCGGGTTTATTGGCCAAAAGCGGGAAAACGGCAACCTTGTAAGGCGCCAGTTTGGGATTAATTTTTAAAACAACCCGGCCGTTATCCTCATGATAGGCGTCAATTAAAAGAAACAGCGTCGCCCGATCAACTCCGCCCGAAGTTTCGATAACCCAGGGCGTATACTCCTCCCCAGTCGTTTCGTCTTTATAGGTCAGTTTATGGTTACCCAAATCAAAATCGCCCCGGTGATGAATCCCCTCAAACTCACTCCACCCAAACGGCGCTTGGTATTCAATATCCTCGGCTTTTCGGGCGTAATGAGCCCGTTCGTCGGGAGCATGTTCCCGAAAACGCAGGTTTTCTTTTTTAATCCCCAGCGACAAATACCAGTTTAGTCTTTGTTCCTTCCAATAATTAAAAATTTGCTCGCCTTCTTTTTCTTCGGGCTTAATAAAATACTCAAGTTCCATCTGTTCAAATTCCCTGGAACGGAAAGTAAAGTTCCCTGGGGTGATTTCGTTTCTGAAGGCTTTACCGATTTGCGCAATCCCAAAGGGAATTTTAATTCTGGTTGAGGAAACGACGTTTTTAAAATTGACAAAAACGCCCTGGGTAATTTCTCCCCGCAGATAAGCTTTAGTTTTATCAACTACTCCAAAATAAGTTTCGACTAATAAATTAAAATCTCGTGGTTTATATTCTTTTTCTCCTTTGGACAAAATTCTAAGATAATCTCCCTCAAAATCATGTCCCCCACTCGGACAAGGAGTATTACTTGGAATTTTTATATATTCTTTATAAATTATTGCTCCTGGTATCTTATCGACCCTGAACCTTTTATTACATACTTTACACTCTATCATCATGTCTGAGAAATGTTTCGTATGCCCCGATGCTTCCCAAACCTGGGGATTCATAATAATGGCGGCATCCAAACCCACCATGTCATCCCTTTGGTAAACCATGCTCTTCCACCATTCCTTTTTAAGATTATTCTTAAGTTCGACTCCCAAAGGCCCATAGTCCCAAAAGCCGCCAAAACCGCCGTAAATTTCGCTGCCGGGAAAAATAAAACCCCGCCTTTTACAAAGAGCAGTAATTTTTTCCATTAAATCAGACATAAACTAAATATAACTTATTCCCCTATTTTTCTCAAGAGACGCTGGCTTTTGATTTTTCTCTCCAAAAGATTTTCAATAAAGCTTTCAAGATCGAAGCCTTCTAATCTTTTGTCTTTTGCCAAAAAGCCTAAATTCCACAAAAGCCGGCAGCTGAAATCATCTTTCAGATTATCGTCGCCGGCAATTTCTAATTTTTTAAACGCTTCTATTATTAAATTAAAAACTTCCTGATTTTCCTCTCTTTCGGCACAAAGACCATCAACCAATTCACAAAAATAATAAGCGAGGCTGATTTTTTTCAAATCTTTTCTGATTCCTTGAAAGGAATTGACCGTTTCTGCTTCGGTCACAATATCCAGATTTTTACCCGCAGCTAAAAAAAGATTGCTCAGATTAAAAAGTTCCAGATGGGCGGATTTCCGACTGATCGTTTTTCTTATCCCCGGAGCCCGAACGCGAATTTTGCCGTAATGTTTGGTAAATAAAATTAAAATCCGGTCTGCCTCCCCGAAATTTTTTCTGGCAAGAATAACGGCTTGGGTTTTATAAGTACGATCCATTTGGGTGGGCTGGTTATAGGGCGAATTTAAGTTCTTTATCGGTTTTAAGAGGGAATTTATCCTGTTCCTGACCGTTAACAAAGAGTGTGTATTCGTTGGCGTCCGTACCGGGTTGTTTTTGGATGAGAAGTTTTAAATCTTTGCTGTTTTTTTCCACCTTAAAAGGTAATTTATACTTGACAACAACCTGAGCCGTTCCTTGAGGTTTAATCGTTAAAAAGCCTTCAAAATAGGTTTTTCCGTAAGCCTCACTGACTACGGCCTTGTCTTCCGAACCCTTAAGGTCAATAAGTTCACTTCCTTTGGGAACATAAACCCGCAGCCAGTTAAGCATCGGCCCGTTTAAGCATAAACCGCCCCGTTCAAGATTACAACCCGGAGAATTGGCAGCGGGATTTTTGTAGGTGATCGTCACCGTCTTGACGAGGGAACCGTCGCCTTGTTTTTCATATTCCTGCTTAACCGACTGTTGGACAAACATATTTGACTTGGCTCCCCCTAAATTGGCATCGTTAACATAAAGATAGTCACCGTCAAAATCTCTGATTCTCCCGCCTAAATTAAAGGATTCAACGCCTTTTTGAGCCGTTTCGTCGTGCATGTAAACTAAAATATGTTTTTCCTGGATTTCCTGAAGTCCCATTTGGAATAATTTCCCCCAATACTGTCCCGGGGAAACACCCAGGGCTTTTTGCATAATCTGGTAAAGTAAAACGCCCAAGATGTCTTTTCTGTTTTCTCTGGTGTGGCCGACTCTTTGCCCGGCGTATTCTTCAAGCTCGTAAATGACATTGGGACAGCCGTCGCAGCGTTTGTCCGGCTCGACGGTAAAATTGGTATTATAGGCAGGGATCGGACCCAAAATTTTCATGGCCTCGACTAAAACATGGGTATCGACGGTAATGATACCGTCGTAATTTAATTTCCCGTAAATTGACTTATAGATATCCTCAAACTTTTGCATCGAAACGGAAAAATCAGGTTCAAAATTACTGTCTCTTAAGAAAAGTTTTGTGACTTTAAGATTCTCGGCAATTGGCTTTGGCGCGGGAAATTTACCGGGATTTAGGCTGTCAAGTTTATAAATATCGTCAGCGATTTCCGCTTTCATTTTCCCTTTTTCAATCTTGAAAAGAGCGTAGGCCGTAATAAAACCGCCCGTTGGCCGTAATTCTTTATCATTTTGGAAAAGAATTAAATACCTTTTCGCTTCCGGTTCTCCCAAAAGTCCCGGGGCAATTTCCAAAAGCGGCTTTGAAGTAATAAAAAGACTGGTGGTTTCTTTAATTAGACTTTTAAATTTGGCAATTTGGCTTTTAGGTGCAAATTTATTAAGCTTTTCAGGATATCTGTTTTCGTCAATTTCGGCGATTTCCCGATTAATAATTTCCAGTTTTTGGGAAAATTCGCCTAATTTCGGCGTTAACTTATCCATGGTCGCCACCGCCGTTTGAATCCGCTCGTCGGTTGACTTTGAAACAAAAGTCGAACCCCCTTTAAGACCTAAAAGGTCGGTATAGGGCAAAATCGCCTCAATCGCTATTTGTCCCGACTCAACCCCGGCCAAACCGGCCCTAATGAGGTGATCACCATCCCGCCAATAACTTCCCAAAAGGGGGAGATTTTTTGTCCAGGATAAAGCCTGGTATTTATTTTGAGTCAGTAGAAGTTCTGCGTGAGTACTTTTAAGTTTTCCTTTAGCCGCATCAATATCCTGATTTTTCAAAACATCGTAGGTTTCTCTGGCAACTTTGTAGGTCACCAATCCTTGATTGTAAACGGTTCTTAACGGTAAAACGACCGTAAAAAATATTACCAAACCTATAAGGACGAAGACGCCAAGAAAAGAAAATAGCTTCTTTTTAGAAAGTCTCAAGGAAAATCTCCCTTTGGGTTTTATCTTAACTTCGGTTTCTAAATTAATCTGGGGAATATTTTCGTCCATATTTCTATCTTAAAGGGTAAATTTAAAATTGTAAATTGGCAATTTTTAAATCGCCCCTCTTCCTGAAATCATCGCCCAGGGACTTTTAATTAAAATCAAAAGGTCGTCTAAAAGATTGCGTCTGTTCACGTATTCGGCATCCATACAGATTCTTTTGTCGAAATTGACTTCCGACCTGCCGGAAACCTGCCAGGCTCCCGTAATCCCAGGCTTGACGGAAAGAACAATCTTAACCAGTTTTTGCGTTTGGGGATATTTTTTTTGCTGGTCTTCCAGTTCATCAGGATAGTATGGTCTTGGCCCAACCAAACTCATGTCTCCTTTTAAAACATTAATTAATTGTGGGATTTCGTCCAAAGAATGCTTCCTGATAAATTTACCAACTCTGGTCACCCGGGGATCTTCTTTAAGTTTGTAACTTTCTTTCTTATATTGCTCGTAAAGATCTTTAAGTTGCGGATTGGTTCTTAAAAGTTTATGGGCATTAACAATCATGGAGCGGAACTTGTAAAGCTTAAAAAGCTTGCCGTTTTGACCAACCCGTTTGGGTGTGTCAGCCAGTATCGGACCAGGAGAATCCAATTTAATGGCGATAGCCGTCACCAAACAAATGGGGGAAAAAATAAGACCCAAAATAAGGGCGCCTAAAATATCAATCGTTCTTTTTAAAAAATCAAAAGACATATTAAACTAAGTTAAATGACTGTTTTCGGTGCCGGAAATCTCTTCGACTAATTTTTTAATTTTCGGAACCGAATTTTTATGACAGACCAAAACAACGTCATTGGTATTAATCACCAAATGCCCGTCAAGATCAATCGTGGTTACCAGCTGGTTAGTATAGTTATAAACCAAACAGTCCCGGCAGTCTTTTAAAAGCACTTTGCCAGAGGTCACGTTTTGCTCTGTTGAGGTTTGCAGAGCTTCTTTTAAAGCTTCCCAGGCGCCAACATCACTCCATTCTAAATTTTCAGAAATAACAAGGGCGGTTTTGGGATCTAGTTTTTCTAAAATCGCGTTGTCGAAGCTAATTTTTTCGATTTGCGGATAAATTTTATTGAGAATCGTTTTAAATTCCGCTGTTCCCCAGGCAGTTTGAATCAAAGATAGGTCATGAAACATTTTCGGAACCGAATTTTTATATTGATTCCATAAAAATCTCGGGGTGGTGACGAAATAACCCAAATTCCAGGAATGGCGTCCGCTTCTAAAATATTTTTCCGCCAAATCAAGTTCGGGACGGTAGCGAAAACTTTTAAATTTATAAATTTCAACGTCGTCTTCTTTGTCAATTCTTACGCCATGTTCAATCCAGCCTAAATTTTGACTGGCAAAACGGGGCTTTTGGCCAATAAAAATTATCTTTTGGGGATTTTTGATGATTCTTTTTTCCGCTGTTTTTAAGATTTTTCTAAAAAACTCTTCTTTTTTCACCAAGTGATCACTCCAAAGAATAACCATGGGAGTATCGGGTGATTCTTTGGCTAAAATAGCCGTCGCTAAACCGACGGCTGGACCAACATCACGCATTTGGGGTTCACCAATAATATTTTCTCGCGGTAGTTTTGGTAATTGCTGTTGAACTAATTTAATATAGTCGCTGCCGGTAGAAATATAAATGTCTTTCCATCCAAAGTCGGGAAATAAACGGTCAACTGCCAGCTGTAAGGTTGATTTTTCGCCGATGACTTTTTCAAACTGTTTAGGATATGATTTCCGCGATAAGGGCCAAAGCCTTGTTCCTACACCTCCGGCAAAAATAACCGCTTTCATTGACTGACTCCTTCCATAAATTTCTTAAAGTTTTTTTGGAAATTTTCTTTCGAAAATTTTTCCGCTTGTTTTCGACAAACCTCGGGACGGTATTTTTGCTCCGCAAAAACCCTCACGACTTTTTCTAAAGCTTGGGCTTCTTGCGGTGAAAAAAATTCTCCGGTCACGCCCGCAACAACTGTCTCTAAAGCTCCTCCGCCTTGATAGGCAATGACCGGTTTCCCACAAGCCAAAGCTTCGATTGGTACCAAACCAAAATCTTCTTCGCCGGGCAAGATAATTGCCCGACAATTTTGATAGTAAGATAAAAGTTGACTGTCTGTCAAATTTTGGCCTAAAAATTCAATGTTTCCCCTTGCCATTAGTTTTAATTTTTTTTCTTCAACGCCAGATCCGATAATTTTTAAGGGCAAGCCTAATTTATTGAAAGCCTCAATCGCAATGTCTATCCTTTTATAAGGAACTAGTCTTGAAACCACGAGGAAAAATTTTGACTTTTGTTCGTCAGCTGGCGGTTTGAACTTATTGATGTCTGCGGGTGGATAAATCACTTCTGCCTCCCGTCCATAATATTTTTTAAGACGCTTCGCCACGTTCTTTGAAATCACAAGGTAGATATCTGGTCTGGCACTGGCAATTTGATCCCAAATTCTTAGTTTCGTAACTAAAGGTTTCGTTACCATCCTCCATAAAGAATTCTTAAAGTAGTCCTCATACGATTGCCAAAGATACCGTGTCGGCGTTAGACAATAACAAAGATGTTCTGTTTTGGGCGTCGTGATAATACCCTTGGCGGCTTCAGAGGTCACCGAAATCACCAGATCATACTTATTAAAATCAAAGCTTTCAAAAGCCAAAGGCATTAAGGGAGCATAAAACTCGTGGTGTTTTTTGGCAAAGGGAAAATTTTGTAAAAATGAGGGGATAATTTTTGGGAAAACGCTGGCCCACGGCGCCCCTTCAGGATCATAAACAGAAGTATAAAGCGGCGCTTGGGGATAGATCTCGTGTAAAGCTAAAAGAAGTCTTTCGGCCCCGCCAATTTTGTTGACGCGGTCGTAAACTAAGGCAATCTCCATCACCCACTTATTTTAACAGATTTGCAGCTCAAAGAAAAAATTCGACCTTATCCCCAATCTCAATCTTAAGCTTTTTTATCAAACCCTGATTAACCTCTAAAACTTTATCAAAATTTTGTTTCGCCCTAATAATTTGCGGCTTTTCGTCTTTTTTCGGAAAAGACACGTTTTCGGAAAGATCAACCACGATGCCCTCATTAAGAAAGATAAAATCAAGATTAAATCGCATTTTGTCCATCCAAAAAGGATAATTACCGCTTGTTCCAAAAACAAACAACATTCCGGAGTCTTTGGCTAAACTCTCTCTGTCGGACAGTCCATGAGCAATCGCCAGGGGGTCTTTGGCCACTTCAACATAAATCGTTTCCTTCTTGATCATCACTTTTTGCCGCTTATCTTCGGAGATTATTAAAAATTTAAACCCGGCAACAAAGCCCAAAACAAGAGTCAGGAGAAAAAGAAAAATCAACCCTGAATTTTTCATCATAAATTACTTACCTCCTGATAGATTTTAAACGTTTCTCTGGCCAACTTATCCCAGGAATATTTTTTAACCTGCTCTTGCCCTTTTCTGATCATTTCTTCTTTGTTCTGTTGTTTTAAAACATTAGAACAAACCATCTTAAGCTTTTCTGCTATATCCTTGGGGTTCTGGGGATCAAAGTATAAAGCTCCTTCACCGTAGATCTCTCGAAAAACCGGAATATCCGAGCAAACAACTAAGCAGCTGCTGGCCATCGCTTCTAAGCCTGGCAAACCAAAACCCTCCATTAAGGAAGGAAAAACTAGGGCCAAAGCCTTTTGGTAAAGACTCGTTAATTCTTCCCTTTTGGCCGGCCCATAGAAACTCACCGACTCAGTTAATCCCATGACTTCAACTTTCTTCTTGAGCTGTTTGTAAAAATGGTCTTCTCCGCCGACAAGAATTAACTTAATACCCAATACTGAATACTTAATACTGGCGATTGCTTCAAGCAGGCGTTCAAGGTTTTTATGGGGATAGGCATTGCCTACATATAAAAAGTATTTGGTATTTAGTATTTGGTATTTAGTATTTGGTATTATATTAGGCTGCTTCATAAGTTACCGCTATTTTTTCCGAATTGAGATGATAGTGCTTTATAATTTCCCGTTTGGTTGTTTCCGAAACCGTGATGACCTTAACGGCCCGGTGAAGAGCAACCCACATGACCAGTTTATAACCCAACCTTTTAAGTTTATAGAGAAAAAGGGGCAAAGTCGAGGCTTTGCCGGTCTCAAAATGGTCCAGGATTAAATCATGAATGGTGACAATAAACTTTCCCGGATAAAAGATAGGCACGGAGAAATAGGGAAAATGGACAAGGTCCAATTTTTCCCGCCATAAAAGATAGGGCATGACTATTTGTTCTTTCAAGCTATGCCAGCGGATATCAATAATCATTTTTTCAAAGTTAGGTCCGGGAAGTTTAAATTCCTCAAACTCATTCTTGGCAAAGAACAAAAGATAATGGTTTTTTTGGTCAATTTTTGCCAAATTGCTTGTCAGTTCCTGAACGTAACGACCGACACCCGTTTGTTTCCATAATCTGGCATCAATTCCGATTTTCATACTAAAAACTTTCTAATTGTTACTTAGTGCTTTTTTTATTTCAATTCCCACCATCATTAAAAAGTTCAGTAAAGACGGATACTTTTTTAGATAGTGTTTCCGGTAAAAGATTTTCATCGTTTCGTAAAAATATTCTTTTGTTTCTCTTCTTATCTTATTCTCTTCACTGGCTCGGCCGCTTTGTTTTTTAAAATGGGTAATTTTTGCACCTGGATAATAAAAAATTTTAAAGCCGGCCTGTTTTATTCGGTATGACCAATCAAGATCTTCGCCGTACATAAAATAATCCTCGTCCAGAAACCCGACTTTCTCAATAACTTCTCTTCTTAAGAAATAAAAGGCGCCGGAAGGTGAATCAATTTCGTGAGGTTTATCAATCGGTAAGTAACCCAAATGATATTGGCCGAAAAGCCTGGATTTCGGAAAAAGTTTTTCCAGGCCCAAAAAATACGATAAAGAAGCCCACGGCGTGGGAAAACCCCGATGACACGCCGGATCAAGAGAGCCGTCGGGAAATTCCACCCGACAGGTGGCGACACCAATTTGAGGGTTTTCCTCCATAAATTTTAGCATCTTATGGATCGTATCTTTTTCCAAAAGCGTATCCGAATTTAAAAGTAAAATAAATTTTCCTGTTGCTTTTTTAAGACCAAGATTATTGCCTTTGGCAAACCCCAAATTCTTTCCATTTTCGATAATCTGTATTTTCTCGTCTTCAACCTTAATGCTTTCTACTGAATTATCCGTTGAGCCGTTATCCACCACGATAATCTCAACACTCTCTAGTCCTTTAACCGCTGCCTCAACCGATTGTAAGCAGCGAATGACTAAATCTTTGGTATTATAGCTAAGAACGATAATTGAGAGTTTGATCATTTCAACTTTTGAGAAAGTTCTCCAGCTTTTCGGCGATAATTTGCCAGTCATAATTTTCTTCAACCAGTTCTCTGGCTCGTTTAATCATCGCTTCGTATGTCTCCGGATGATTCATAAGATCAATCGTTACCTTGGCTAACTCATCGGTACTGTCACGAACAATCAGAGAATCCTGATCAAAGCCTTCCTGGCCAACGGGCGTCGTCACCACCGGAACACCACTGGCCATGGCCTCCAAAATTTTGTATTTTGTTCCGCCGCCGCTTTTTAAAGGCGCCAAAAGAACCGCGGCTTTTTGGTAGGCTTCTTTAATATCTTTGACCGTTTCGTCAATAAGAATATCTTTTTTTTCTAAACGTTTAAGCCAGGCCGGCGGATTTTGACCGACAATGAGAAGTTGTGCCTCGGGGACTCTTTTTTTAATTTGCGGAAAGATTTCCTTAACCAGCCACTCAACGGCCTGTAAATTTTGAAACCAGGAGAAATTGCCGATAAATAAAACATTTTTAATCCCCAAAGCTCGCTCCCTTAACATTTTAAAGCTTCCGGTGTCAACGCCGTTAGGAATGATTTCAACGTCTCCTCTTTCTGTTTTTTCTTCGATAATTTTTTTATCGGCTGCCGACATGACAGCGATTTTGGTCGCTTTTCGCCACATCCGTTTTTCCCAAATTTCCATTTTAAAAAGATCTATTTGCATCGGCAACCAAAGGATGATTTTTTGCCAAAAGGGCAAATTATCTCTGTATCGCTTATAGGCTAAATATTCGATATTTTGTTCGCTTAAGAATATCGGCAAAGAAAGTTCGGGAATTTTATCCATTAAATAAAAACACTCGCAATAAATGGCCTCTATTCCAAGAAAATAATCGGCTCGTAATTCTTTTGTCTTATAAAGATTCATGATTAAGGGTTTTGTGGAAAATAAGGTTTTGCCCAAAGCTTGAAGCGTCCAGGGTTTATATTGTCTTTTAATTAAATGAATCTCGTCGCAAATTTTTGTCAACTCGTCAAGATATTGTCTTTCGTTATCCTGACGGATATAAGAAACCAGCGTCACCCGATGATTTCGCTTTAGGGCTTGTAGAAGATGGTAGGCTCTTATCTGACCGCCGCTTAAGAGCGGCCATGGCAAAGTCGGCGTCAAAAAAAGAATTCTCATCTAAGTTTTACAATCACAAAACGATCGTTGGTGACAATGGGTGTCCATTTTTTGAGGACGTATTGAGTTTCCAAATCGGGGACATTGGTATTGACATAATAATCTGCTCCCAAAGTTATTTTTTTCTCGATCTCAAAACCCACTGGCCAACCTTGACGATTTGTCTGGTATAAAAAAGCCGTATCGCCCCCGTAGGGAGCAATAACTTTAGCGTCTTTGGGTATTAATTTATCCGTTGCCAAACCGGCCTCAACAATCGCCGGATTATTAATCCAGTAATAACTTCTTATCTCCCGCCAGGAGAGCAGGGTTCCTAAAAGAAAACAGAAAAGCACCATCGTCAAACTGGATAAACGCTGGAAATTGTTATTTTTGCTCAATAAAACCGCCATCCCCTGGCCCAAAAAAATGGCCAGGATCGGTAGCCATAAAATTTGGTAGTAATCATGCTGAACATTGCCGCGGGCAAAAACAAGCGCGTAGAGAACGGTTCCTGCCAAGAGGAACAGATTCGTTTTTTGAGAACCGGTTGATTTAGAGATTAAACCTATAACTAAAAAGACAATCAGCCAATAACCAGAAATAAGCTTGGCCAGTCTTTCTCCCAATAACCAATAAAAATAAGCGCCGGAAAAACGGATATTCCCGTCATTTAAAAGCCAGAAGTTAGCCGGAATCCCTTCCGGGTATTGCCCAATCCAATAACGCCAGAACAAAAACGGCAAAACCGCGAAAAGGGAAAAAAGAAAAAGTTTCAAAAAATAACGGCCGCCGAAGACAGGGTTTCTCAACCAAAAATAAACTAACGGCAAAAGAAGAAAACCGGCAGTAGGTTTCGTCAGAAGAGCTAAACCCGATAAAATAGCGGCGTTAAACCAAGATTTATCAAAAACCCAAAGAGCCCCGATAGCAAAAAAGACCGCCAGCATTTCCGGCAGGATAGCCCGGCTGTAAAAAATGCCGTATGGTAAAAAACAAAAAACAATAAGGGTACAAAAAGCAACCAAGTCTCCGCCTCTTTTTCTGGCAAGACTAAAAAGAAAAAACGCCGTCCCTAATGAGGCCAGGATACTGATTAAACGCAGTGCTATTTCGATCGTCATCCCCGGTATCATTTTCGTCAACTTAAATAATCCCACCCCTAATGTTTGGTAAACAGGAAATTCCACCATCCTGTACCCCAAAAGATTATCTTTCCCCGATTGGATATTGGAGAGGTCATCATAACGAGGCCGAAGAGGGTCAAAACCAAATTTTAAAAAATTTCTCGCCACCGCCGCCGTATCGGCCTGACGCCAAGAATGCCAATCCGCAACCGGACCATTAAGCCGGTAGAGTCTAAAAACAAAAGCTAATAAAATAATGACGAGAAATAAAATCCGTGTTTTTATCATTTAATCGGTACTTGTTTGACCTCACGCACGACTTCCTGAAGTTCACCTTTTTCAAAAACAAAAACGTGAGAATTCGGAGTCTTGTCCAGAAGATCAAGGGCTTGTTCAAGGGAAGGAACCGTTTGAATTTTTAGCGTCTCGTCCCGGAAAGAATGCCAAAGAGCATCATCCAAACCAACCGGGAAAACCCAGGCTCTTCCTTCTCTGATGGGGACGTCAACAAAATAAAAAGTTTTTCCGTAGGTTAAGGTTATATATTTTAATCTTAAACCCGAAAGAAGTTTAAGGCTCATTTCCCCGGCTTTATACCAGTCTTTATTGGTCTTGTTCAATTCGCTAAGATAATAATTCGTCAGCAATCCCATTATCAAGATTAAACTCAAGAGCGCATAAACGATTTTCTTTTTCCTAAAAAACTCATAAATTTTACAAAGGGTCAGACCCAAAATGATGGCCACGCCTGATGAACTTAAATAAGAATAACGTTCGGTAATATTACCCAAACCAAGAAAGGGTAATAAGGAGAGTATTGCCAAACCAAAACTAAAAATTGCCAGCGAGGAAAATCTTACTTTTCTTCTTCCCCACCAAAAGATCATAACCGCCAAAACCATCGAAAGACCGGAAAACAGCAAGAAGATATTCTTATATTGTCTGCCAAAATTGCGCCAGGAATCATAAAACGAAAGAAAGTTCGGACCGGTAAGAATTAATCCAAGATAGCCGAGTAAATTGCCTAAGCTGTTCGCAAAAAATAAATTCAGATTATAATTATAATCGCCAGAGAGACCGTGCGCCCCGGCCCACGATCTTAAAAGCAGATAAGCTGGAAGCAAGAGTAAAAAGGCAATCTGTGATTTAATTCTTTTTTGCCCTAAGGTCAGTTCATACCAAAGAATGATTAGCGGTCCGACAATCGCCCCTTCGTAACTCAAAATGGCCAATAAAAGCAAAAGAAAAGAGAAAAGATAATATCTTTTCTTATTGTTTTGCCTGAATAAACTGAAGAAATACAAGCCGCCAATAATTAAAAGCGCGGCAAAGTCATTGCCTATGGTTGAAATCCAAAAAAGAGACTCGCCATGAGAAGGCATGATTAAAAAGATAAGGGCTGCCAAAGCAGCCAATAATTTATTCCGACTTGATTTAAGAGTAAAAAGATATAAGAAGGCGCTCGTTCCGAAATGAAAAATAAGACTTAGCAAATGATAGCCGAAAGATTTAAGCCAAAAAACAGTAAACGAAATTAAATAAATAATCTTCGGCACCGGCCGATAGAAAAATCCAGCGGCGTTTGTAAAAAACGAGGGAATATCCTTAAAAGTGCTTTGGGCTGCCCACCTAAGCCAGGTGAAATCATCACCGACAAAATAATTATTTAAACTGTGGGCAAAAAAACTAAAGGTTAAAATAAAGAGAATAATTATGGAAAAAAGAGGCGAAAAGAGAATTTTTTTAATTTCGCTCATTAAGGGAATTTTTTCTTCGTAATAGAGTTTTAAACCGCCAAGGGTAATGCCCAAAATAAGCCAAATCGAAAAAGCCACTTTGGAAGCCTCAAAGATATCAATAAGAACGGCGTTGACAGCCAATCCCGTAAAACCGGCCGCAACGCCGATCGCCAAACTCCGAAGAAATGGCTGGGTGATTTTTTTTAAGGCGTATTTGATAAAAATCGCCAAGTTCGCGATCAAAAAAAGAAAAGATAATAAGCCAAAAATCCCGGTTTCTCCCAACATCCTTAGATAATCATTATCGGTGGCCAGATTAATTGAGGAATAACCGGTACCCAAGAGAGGGTTTCTTTTAAAAGCCGCAATCGCCCTGGGCCACTCTCCCTGGATACGAGTCGTTAGGGAAATATCATAAACTAAGGCTTTTTGAATTAAGAAACTTCCCGAAATAGACGCAACCTCACCGGATGTGGTTGCCAGGGGTTGTTTCTTGATAATGGAAACGGTCATCGTCTTGGGAGCCGTTGTGACGGTCGTCGGTAACCCGATATAGCCGCTACCGGCAGGTAAACTTTCCTCCGCCGGACTTTTTTCTGCTTCCGTGATAATCTTTCCGTCTTCAATTTTGTCAACCGTAGCAATTGGTTTACCTGTCTGCAAATCAAAAACCACCTGTTTAACTCTAAAGGTTTTTAAATAACGCTCGCCCACCCCACTGGTTATATTCATAAAAAGAATGCTGACCAAAATAACCGGAATAATTAGGAGTTTTCTTTTCTGCCACCAAAGCATGATGGTCATGGTTATTAAATAAACCATAAAAGAAACTCTTGAGGCGGTAGACAAAAGAAGAAATAAACACAAAAGAACGATGCCTAAAAGACCAATTTTGGCTAATTTTTTCTGGACCCCGAAAATGAGCGCGCTCAAAATAGCAATGACAAAAACCAAATAGGCCGCCAGATCGTAATGTCCGGCAAAAGTGGAAGTAATTCGGGCGCCTTCAGGAAGATAAAGAGGAATTCCCTTGGCAAATTCTTCGTTCATCGTTAAAAAAGCCGGAAAACCAAGCAATTTTTGTCCAAAACCGTAGAATAAAACTCCCAAAACGGTAAAGATCAAAATAAAGAGGTAATGATAAACATCTTTAAGACTTTTAACGGTGGAAAAGGCAATCAGAAAAATGACCATATACTCAATCCGGCGCACCCAGTGAAGGATAGCGACATTGGGGAAAAAATTTGACAATCTGGAAGATAAAAAAACCAGGGAAAAGACAAGGGAAATTCCCCCAATTAACCAGTAAAGAAAAATCGGCAAAGTTAAGGGTGTCTTTAGGCTCAACCTCCCCTTTAAGAGGTTAAGAACCCAAATAAAAACTAAGGCTGTCAAGAAAATATCTTCGAGTCTGATGTAAACCCAGGTATGAGGAACGTCTATTAAGGGTAATTTGGGCCATAAAGGGATAAAAGCCAATAAAAAACCCACGCCAATTTTTAAAAGATGATTGTCAAGCCAATTTATAAGCTTTCGCATAAATTCTTTTTGCTTCCGGGTCTTTAGCGATTATACCAAAAAGAACATATCTTACCAAGGCTCCTGATTTTAAAAGAAACCTTAAAATCGGCATCTGTAAGGGTGATTTGTGTTTTTTAAAAAAATACAAAATCTCTTGAAATTCTTCAGCGATACCCGCTAAATCGTCCCTGGCGGAAGAACCTTTAAGATGAACGACCCCAGCTTGGGGGTTAAAAACGATCTTTATACCAAATTTACTCGCCCTGGCACACCAATCAACCTCCTCCACGTACATAAACATCTTTTCGTCGAAATAACCAACTTTTTCGATCATTTCCCTGGTGGTCAAGAGAAAGGCGCCTGTCACCCAGCCTAAATCCTGTTGGCGAGTATAGAACTTTAGATTATCCATATGATATGGTTTAAGAAACTGATTTAAAAAATCGAGATTATCCAAAAAACTCATCCATAAAAAAACATTAAATAAATTCGGCAGGAATCCTCCTGATGGTTGCAGCGAACCGTCAAGGTTCCTGATCTGACAACCAACAACCCCGACTTCCTGATGATTTTGTAAAAAAGAGAGTTCCGTCTCGATCGCTTTTTCAGAAACTAACGTGTCGCTATTTAAAATAAGAAGATAAGTCCCTTTTGCCTCTCTTAGTCCCTGATTGACAGCTTTGGCAAAACCCAGATTTTTTAGATTTTTTAAAATTTTAACCTGCCCATATCTTTTCTCAACCTCTGCCGCTGTTTTATCTTCCGAGGCATTGTCAACGACAATGATCTCAAAATCTCCGTTTGTCGTTTGATAAATTGAGGCAAGACAATTAAGAAGAAGGTCGCAGGTATTATAACTGGGAATAATAATCGAAAGATCAGCCATATTATTGGAAGAGCCTGGCTCGTCCCAGACGGTATTGGGGATCTTTAAGCTGTCTTTCGGCAATCGGCTTGGCCGGAACACCACCTACCACCGTAAATTCAGGCACGTCTTTGGTTACCACCGCGCCGGCGGCCAAAATCGCTCCCCTGCCCACTTTAACCCCGGGCTGAATCATCACTCTCGGGCCGATAAAAACATAGTCAGCGATGGTCACGGGTGCACTGATCGCTTCAAAATCAGGACTATGGATGTTATGTTTGGCGTTATAAATAAGAACCTGAGAGGCGATATCGACATGATCGCCGATAGAAAGAGGCGCCCGGCCGTCCAAAAAGACATGATCGCCGATGATCGTATCTTCGCCGATGGTCACGCCTTTGGGATCAAAAAAATTCGCCCACATATGAATAATTGAGCCTTTGCCGATTTTCACGCCGGCAAGTTTATAAACCCAACGCCTGACAAAGTGCAACGGCACATGTCCTATCAATCGCAAAATCATAATTTCAAAATCAAGCCAGTAGTTATAAAGCCGGTTGACAATTTTCAGCAAAGCCTGGCTGAAACTTAGTTCTAGACCATTTTTATCTTTAAACATGTTTTTCTCCTACTTGTTTTAAAACATTTAACGTCTCTTTGGCGCATTTTTCCCAGCTGAATTTACTTGCCTGGATTTTCCCTTTTTCAATCAGCACCATTCTTTCATCACTCTCTATCGTTAAGACCTTTTCCAGGCCTTGGATAATGTCTTGGCTATCGTTAGGATCAACCAGAATCCCCGCCTCGCCAACCACTTCCGGAAGACTGGAAGTATTTGAGGTAACAACCGGACAACCATAGTTTAAAGCTTCCAAAACCGGCAAACCGAATCCCTCATAAAGACTGACCAAAACAAAACATTTGGCCTTTTGATAAAGAGCTGGCAGATCCTCATCCGGCACATAATCTAAAAATTTAACCTTCCTTTCGACGCCGAATTTGCGGGGCGCTTCATAAATCTCCCGATAAAGCCAGCCGGGCTTCCCGACGATAACCAGGGTATAGGGATTGGGATTTAAAGAAGAAAAGGCCTCAATTAATTTAACAAAGTTTTTCCTCGGCTGCAGCGTCCCCACCGATAAAATGTAGTCATTTTCTATACCGTATTTCTTTTTTATCTCTTCCATACTTAATACTTGATACTTAATACTTGTTACTTGTGTCAGTCCCGGATACGTCACCACTACTTTATCTTCTGCTATTTGATAATACTTAATTATATCACGCTTCGAAGCTTGCGAGATAGTTAAGACCTTTCTGGCTTTTTTAACCGAATAGGCGGTCCAGTTTTTAAGCTGATAAAGATCGCTTTTTTTAAACATTTCCGGATATTTCAAAAACGAAAGGTCCATGACGGAAACGACTCTGGGAAAGGGACAAAATCGAGGCGCGTAATGAGTGGGTGTAAAAAAAACGTCAATCTTTTCTTTTTCACTTAACTTATTTTTCAAAAGCGCCAAGGGCAAGCCTAATTGCGTCCATAACTTTTTGGGGCCGACGATTTTATATTTCCACCGCTCGGTCTCGTTAGGCAAATCTATCGATGGCTTGTTTTTTAAATATACTTGATAATTAATACTTGATTCTTGATACCTGTCGAATTGTTTTAACAATTCAAAGGCATACCTGCCTACTCCGACCCTGGTTTTGAAATTAGCCTCATTACCATCAACACCAATTAAAAGAGTTTTTGTCTTGTCTTGCATAAATAAATTCTTTTATGAGATTTACTATATTGCTTTAAAGTAATATAGTTTTTAGCCTTATTTTCTACGTTCTTCTCTTAAATTCTCCTCCAGTCTTCCACTTTCCCCGGATAAGTTACTTTTAGTCTTTTCTCTTCAATCCCTAAAATTTGCATGGCATCCCGTTTTGTGCTTTCGGAAATAGAAAAAATAACCGCTGACTCTTTTTTAACCCATTTAAGCTTCCTTTTTTGAGTCGCCACGATTTTTTTAGCGGTTTCCTCTGGATATTTGTAAACGATAAGATCATACAAAATGGTGGCTTTTTTAGCCTTTAATACCGGCGGTTCGGTCCAGTCAGAAGTAATAAAGATGTCAACGTCTCCGATAAACCATTCTATGGGGAAAAGATGCAGTCTGTTCCAGAGAAAAGCCAATAGAGCAAGTGGCAGCCAGAATGTTTTAAGCCGAACATTATTATGCTTGATACTTGATACTGGAAACTTAATACTTTTCCTCAAACTTGAAAAAAACAGAACATACTCATTTTTTTTGTCTATCTTTAACAAGTTCTCCACCAAATTCCCTAAATAAGAAGCGACTCCGGTTTTCTCATACGCCATCTGACTAATATCAATGCCTATTCTCATCTTCTTTTATCGGGTCCATAACCTTTGGGGTGAGTCGAGTGCCATTTCCAGGCTGTTTCCACAATCGTTTGCAAGTCAGAATACTTAGGCTCCCAACCTAATTCTTTTTTGATTTTGGCAGCATCGGCGATCAGTTCCTTGGCATCACCCGGACGCCGACTGCCAAACTTAAGAGGAAAATCTACGCCGCTGACTTTTTTAACGATATTAACCACCTCAATATTGGAAAAGCCTATACCTGGCCCGACATTATAAATATGGCTTGACGAATTTTTCATCAAAGAATCAAGGGCTAGAAGATGAGCCTCACAAAGATCAATAACATGAATATAATCTCTGATGCAGGTTCCGTCTTTCGTTTCATAGTCATTCCCGTAAATCGTAAACTCTCTGTTTTCCAGGGCCGCCTTAACGGCCAGCGGAATAAGATGCGTCTCTTCCTGATGGTCTTCGCCAAATTGTCCGTCCAGACTCGCTCCGGCGGCGTTAAAGTAACGTAGAGAAACAGAACGCAGGTTAAACAATTGATCATACCAGGCAAGGATTTTTTCCACCATTAACTTTGACTCGCCATAAGGATTCGTCGGTTCTTGAGGATCATTCTCGCTAATGGGGATTCTCGTCGGATTGCCATAAACTCCGGCAGAAGAGGAAAAAATTAACCTTAAGACGCCGGATTTAACCATCGCTTCGATGAGATTTAAGGCTCCGTAAGTATTTGTGTAAAAATATTTATAGGGGTTTTGCATTGATTCCTTCATGGAAATAACCCCGGCAAAGTGCATAACGGCATCAAATCTATTTTCAGAAAATAATTTAAACAAACAGTTTTGATCATTAACGTCACCAGTAATGAGTGGAATAGTTGATGGGAGAGTTTTTCGATGTCCTTCTTTAAGATTGTCTAAAACAACAACTTTGTGATTCTTTTCAAATAATTGCCTTACCATTTGACTACCAATATAACCGGCTCCTCCTGTGACTAAAATTTTCATTCTTTTCTCCTTCTTTTAATTTCGACTAATTGTAGGGTAATACTTAAGACGAAAAAAGCCGCGGCGTAGATGACGAATCTTTGAGCGGTAAAAAAAACCCAAAGTGCAAAAAGCGGCATGGCTAAAATTAAAAAAAGCAGGCCCAAACCGGCAGCCAATCGTCCGCTTCTTATAAAGAAAGCCGAAAACAGAAGAATGAGAAAGCCGATATCTTGAATTTTCATGATCCTAACCCTTATTATAGAGGAAATGAGCCGGTTAAACAAAAACGCGACGAAACTGATTATTGTTTGGATTCTTCTCTTGTCTATCCTCTATTCTCTGCTTTCAATTCTACGCCACAATCATTTTCAATCCGGCGGCTTTGATCTGGGCCTCTATGATCAGACTGTTTGGCAATATTCTAAGTTTTTAACTCCCTACAACACGATTAAGGAACGTTTTATCCTGGGAGACCACTTAACCCTGACCTTACCCTTACTTGCTCCCTTGTTCTTTGTCTGGGACGACGTTAGAATTTTGCTTGTCTTCCAGGCTTTTTGGATAAGTTTTTCTACCTTAGCTATCTATAAGCTCTGTTTAAAACGCGGTTTGTCTCCTTTTGCCTCACTTAATTTGAGTTTCATTTATAGTCTTTTTTATGGGATACAGTTTGCCATCTTTTTTGATTTTCATCCTGTAATTATCGGAGTAGGACTGATTGCCTGGTTAGTATATTTTTTAGAAAGCCATCAATCTAAATTGTTTGCAGTCACCCTTGTTCTTCTTCTTTTAACCCAGGAAAATATGGGTCTTGCTCTTACCTCCTTGGGCTTAATTTATCTTTTCCGGCAAAAATATCGGTCTTTAGCTATAACTTTTATTTTTGGCGGTCTTCTTTGGAGTTTATTAGCCACGAAAATCGTCGCTTTCTTTTCCCCTGTCGGCTTTCAGTATACACCGGAATTTGTCTTCAATCCCCTAAAAATTCTAGGCGGTTTTTTTGACTCAGAAGAAAAAAGGCTTGTCTGGATTTATTCTTTTAGCTGGTTTGCTTTTCTTCCGCTGCTTTCTTTGGGTTCATTCCTGGCCGTCTCTTTTGATCTGGCGCAATATTTTGTTACCGGCCAGGAATTTGCCCGCATGTGGAGCCCATACATGCATCACCGGGCGATCTTGGCGCCATATTTAGTTTTGGGAGTTTTAGAAACCATGGAGGTTTTTAAAAGGAAAGGGGTAAATCTTGAGAAAATTTCTGTTTTTTTAGTTATTATTAGCCTGGGCTTACAATATTTTCTCCATTTTCCCCTAAACAAACTGACAAAACCCATTTATTGGCAAGACGAAACATGGATGACGGATAACCAAAAATTATTAAAAAGGATTCCCGATAATGTCAGTCTTGTTGCTCAACAAAATCTTATTCCCCACTTATCTCACCGTAAGGAGATCTATTTAGTCTGGCCAAGACAGCATGAGGGCCAATGGTGGCTTGATTTTGGCGGTAAACCGCGATACTTAGTCGTTGACCTTCATCCGAATCAGTGGCTGACACAATTATTGGAGAGCAATGAAAATTTTGAAGCGGCGGTTAAAAATATGGAAAGTGCCGGCAGATTAACTTTAGTCACCTCGGTCAATAAATCACTCCTTTTCAAAATTAACGATTAATTCTCTTTAACAAATTCTTTGTATTCGCTCTGAAAAACTTTTTCCCATTTATAGTCAGACAATTTATTCTGAAATTTTCTTTTTAAGAAATCTGCGGACAGAATATAATTAGCTACAGATGTCGCGTCTCCTTTTGGGAAAAGAACCAGTTGTCCGCTCTCGATAAATTTTTTGAAAACGTCGTGATATTCTGGAAGATTATAAGCAATAACCGGTTTATTGATAACCATGGCTTCTAAAACGGCAATGGTCATTCCTTCAGCGTAGCTGGGAGATAAGAAAAAATCGCAATTTCTAAAAAGATCGCCCTTTTCTTTGCCTCTTTTATAACCGACAAAAATCATATTCTTTTCTAACTTGCAAGAACCGACCTTGTCTTTCAACGGTTTCTTATGATAAGAGGCTCCGTCACCCATAATCCCTAAAGTGAAATTTTTTCTTCGCCTAACTATTTTTTTCATGATTTCCGCTAAGTCAAAAATTCCTTTGGCCGGGTGGAGTCTGGCCCCAAATAAAGCGTTAAACTTTGGGGTTTTTCCGGAAATTTTTCCACTAAAAATTTCCGGTTCGATGCCATAATAATCATTTGTTTTAATTACTTTTATTCCCCTTTTTTCATAATATTTTTTAAGATAATTAGGAACGACAAAAATGGCATCGGTCTTTTTGAGAAGGAAATTTGAAAATAAAAAAGCAAGATATGGGACGGTTTTTAAGAAAAGACTACCGGGTCTTTCCTGTGGTTTAGGAACGGTATTGTCAACGTTAACATACCAACGTATTTTTTTATTTAACATTTTTATTAAAAAGGGAATAAAGATTAAATCCAAAGTTGATGACAGTGAATAAATAATGTCAACACTTCCTTTGACTTCAAAAATCAAAGGAAGGGCCAGAATATTGACCTTTAAAAAATCTGTGATGGCAGAATAATATTCCTTGCTTTTCCATTTGAAAGAAAAGGTATGGTAAGTAATTTGTTTTACCTGGCTTTGATAAAATCGCTGCGCCTCCGACGAACAAAGAAGAGAAACTGCTAGGTCTCTTTTTTGCCAATACTTTATTCTTAAAATCATAGGAACGCGATTAACGCCCTTTGAATAGCTGGGGTCGCAAACCAATATTCGCAAATGTTTCTTTGGAAAATTCTTTTTCATGATTTTATCAATAAACTCTTAAGACTTTTACTAATTATTCTTTTCATTAAAAAAATATCTGGTAAAACCGTTTTAAAATAAAATTTCATATTTTGTAATAAGGCTGATTTCTCCATCTGATAAATTATCTTAAGATATTTTTTATGATAACGATATTTCGTATTTAAAAATATCCTGTCCTTTAAAAAATCCGGTGGGTCTTTTTTAAAAAAATCAAGAAGATTTAAAGAAGGAAGTTGCACGAATAATTGACTGTATTCAATCTTGTCACTTAACAGTTTGTTTTCTTTTGAGTATTCCCAGATTTTCGTGCCCGGATAGGGTGTTAAAATATAGATATGGGTATTGTCCAAGGGGTATTTTTTCATAAACTCATAGGTTTTTTTAAGATCGGCTAATGTTTCGCCTGGGGTTCCCACAATATACCCACTGCTACTGGTTAAATTATATTTTCGACAAAGAGTTACGGCTCTTTTATTATCGGCAACGGTGACGGAATTTTGCTTTAAATAATTTAAAATTCTTTCGGAGCCACTTTCTAATCCAAAGATTAATCGCTTAACGTTCATTTTTTTTAAAATTAAACAAATTCTTTCATTAATAAGATTCGCCCTGGCATAACCAAAAAAGGTTAGCTTTTTATTTAAGCCATTTTTCTCTATTAATTCCGCCAATTTTTTAACGCGTTCTTCCGGAGCTATAAAAAGGTCATCCCAAAACATAATCCCGTCAATTTCATATTTATTTATCAGGTGTTTTATTTCTTTAAGAACGTATTCCGGTGAATGAAAACGCACTCTTCCCCATTGAACGGGAGAACCGCAAAAGACACAATGATATGGACACCCTCTTGAAGTCATAATCGTCGCCATCCTTCTTACCCCAAAAAGATTTATTTGGTCTTTTAAATAAAATTCTTCCATGGGCACTAGTTCTCTGGCCGGAAATGGTAATTCGTCTATATTTTCTATCAACTCCCTTTTCCCAGTTTTAAATATCTTTGCGTTTTTGAGAAAAATAACGCCTTTTATCTTTTCTATTTTTTTTAAGGGAAACTTGTGATCCTTCTTATAAATCTCGATAAGCTCAAGAAGGGTTTTTTCCCCTTCACCGATAACGCCTAAATCAAAAACGGGGTCAAAAGATTCGGGTGAAGCGGAAATATGAATACCGCCAATAAATAAAAAAGCTTTTACTCTTTTCTTGATTTCTTTTGCGCTCTCTAGAGTTTTTTCAAACATCAAAGTGTCGCTCGTAAAGCCGATAATATCCGCGTTAGCCCTAATTATTTCAGGGATGGGGTTTTCTCCTTCAATAATCTTAACTTTTACCTCTGGTGATTTTTGCTTAATATGGGCAGCAAGAGATAAAAGACCAAAGTGAGGAGATTGAGCCGGAAACTTCCAAAAGTTTACAAGCAACAGCAAAATTTTAGTCTTTTTTTTCATTTCTTTGGCCGGATAAAATGATGAGGGTTACCGCAGATATCAATAATGTCAAAACAGTAATGGCCATGCCAAAAGAAAGATATTTTTGAGATGAATATTCCACGATAATATTTTTGTTTTTGTTTTCGTCAATTTTAAAACTATTAAATCGATCATAAATTTTTTGCGATTTAATCTCTTTTCCATCGATCTTAACTTTCCATTGAGGATCATAATTTTCCGAAAAACCTAAAACTACGGGCTTATTGAAATTTTTAATCGTTACCAAATATTGCGTCGGATTAATCATCCGCCATTCTATAGAGCCATCCTCTTGCGTTAAGTTTTCTAACCAAAAACGGTCGGTAAAATTTTGCGTTTCATAAACAGCGCTTTTTTCAAATGTTTTTACCTTCCGAAAAGAAATAATTTTATCAAGACTTTTTTCCAGTTGGACTCGTGTGACGGAATCGTATTGTCTATCCTTGATAAAAAGCTCTTCCTCACTATCGTACGGCAGAATTACGTATTTTACTCCGGATAAAAAAAGTTCTCTTTCTCCTTCTTTGGTCTTTAATTTATCTACCACCGAAGAAGCGTTTTCTAAATTAAAAAAATAAAGACCGTCAATGGCTGGATGATTATCAGAGTAAAAAGCAAAACGCTGTTTCTGTGGAATCCAAAAGGTTCTAAAAAAACCAGGTTGATCATTAATAAAATTCTTTAAGTCAACATATTCTCGTGGAATGATTTTGGGCTTAAAAGTCCCGTTCAATTCTCCGCTCCAGGCTGGTTTGATTAAAAGCAGCAAGCAGCAAGCCACAAGCAGCAAGAATAAACTTGGTATGTATTTTTTAAATTTTAACCATTCATATATTTTCCAAGTGCTGTATGGAATCAAAACGCTATAGGAAAGAGCCACGAGCGTATAAAATTTAGTCGAGTCCCTAAACATCACCATGCCCGGAAGATAGTTAAACAAACCTAAATAAATCTCACCGAATGGCCAATTACTGCCCTTGGCTAAAAACGCACCCGCCAGTCCCAAAATTACAAAAAATATTATTACCGACTCGCTATCTGATCGAAAAGTCGTTTGTTTCTCTTCGCAGTTTTGAATTTTAACCTGTACTTTTGACTTTTGCTTCGTGACTTTTGACTTATTAACAAAAAGCAAACTACTAAAGGCTAATATTGGTATAAAAAGGAACTCCCATTTCATAAAGTAACTCTTTCCGAAAATATTCTCTGGCCAGTTGGGATGCAAAAGTGAAAGAGTGTTTTCAAGTTTGGCAAAGCTAAAAAAATTCACCGCGTCGCTGCTTGTATGCGCCAAAGACATTGAACCGGCAGGATTTTCAAAATTAAAAAGAAAAGGCAGTAACCAAAAACCGTGGATACCCAAAATAATCAGTCCCGCCATTACTAAGAAAATGATTATTTTTTTGTAATTTTGCAAAAATTGTCCGTAGAAAAAAAGACTGTAAAAAATTAAAAGACCCATCCCCAAATAGGCGATGCGAAAATCCCAGGCGACAAGGAGAGCAAGGATTAAGCCAAAGATAATCGCTTTCTTTGCCGATGCTTTTTCCCAAAAACTAACAAAGACGGCCAGAGTTAACGGGATTAAAAGATAAGCCAAGACAACCGTTAATTGCCCGCCGCCCATAATCATTAAAAAATAGCTGTTAAGAAAAAAGATAAAAGAGGAAAGAAAGAAGAATTTTCTGGGAAAAAGCTTCAGTTGCCCGGCTAAAATTGCCGGGAAAAGAAGTCCGGAGAGAACAATGGGGAAAAACCATAATATCCTTTCTATTGTCGAATAAGAAAAAAATTTCCCTAAAAAACCCAAAGGGACGTTGTAAAAATATACACCCTGAAACAGCAAGGAGTTTCCTCCAAGCCCGGCATTTCTAAATGTCTCCCAAGAAAAGGGTAAATTAAAATATCCCACTATTTGCTCCGGATAAAAAAAACTCCAATCACCGGCCGTAATTAAACCACCAAAAAACCAATTCTTAAAAACAAAGAAAATAACAACCAATAATGCTAAAAACCCCATCATTTTTTTAACTTATTTCTCGCTTCCAAATAAAAATATTGCCACAGACCAAGACAAATAAAAAGAAATTCCCAAACGCTAAAGCGCTCAGCAAAAATCATATTTTTAAAAAGAAAAAACGGCACGGTCAAAATTAAACAAAGTAAGGCAAGGAAAAAGAAAAACTTTTCGCTGATTTTATAAATTACGCCAATTAATATCCAATAAAAAAGCAAAACCAGAAGAGCTTGCGAGTCAACGCTTGGATAAAAAGAAAGGTTAACGATAAGACCGCCAAGGCCCAGGGAAACAGCTAGTAATCGGTATTGACCAAGTTTTTCCTTAATCACTTTAAAAGTCTGTCTCATTTCTTCCTCCTTTTAATTAATTGTAGTAAAGAAATCAAGCTTATTACCAGAAAGGCGACAAGAGAAACAATAATTCCCCACACAAACCATTTTTGAGGTTGGTATTCAATCGTTAATTCCCTGTCTTGGTTACTACTTTCAAGATACCACGCATTAGCATAGCCGTTAACTAAATAATGATTCTTGTCCGTTAAAGATTTTTGACCATCATAGATTTTCCATCCCTGGTCATAGCTTTGAGAAAGAATTAGATAAAAAGGTTCGTTTGTTTTAAGAAGAGAAATTTTGTACTTGACCGGGCTTATTTTCGTGGATTCTAAAATAAGTCCCCCCGATAAATCTTCCTTTTTAATTTTGGACGCAAGAACAAGTTTGGGCAAGTAAACTTTGGTCAATTCAATATTATCAACTAAAACTTTGCCATCTTGAGAATATAAATAAATAAACGCCCCTAAACTTTCCCTGTCGGCTCTTAAAAGAACCTGATAGTTTTCAATTTTATCTAGTTGATCTCTTAAAAGAACAGTATCGGTCGGCAACCAGTCCCCAGCTAATCTGTCAAAGAGATTTTTTCTTTCTTTAATAAGAAGGTTTAATTTTGAATCTTCCTTTAGTTTTTTAAAATTGATTTTTAAAAGATATAATTGATTTGGCTGCCAATCGCTTATTTCCTGAAGACTTATGGAAATTTCTTTTGGCAGATTGAGGTTTTCGTTAAGATTTTCAAAAAGCAGGCTGTTTAACTTATTACTGATTAAATAGTTAGTGTTATAAAATTGCCATTTTTTCGGATCAAGCAAATTAACCGCTTGTCCCAAGTGTACCTTAAAAACGTTTGTTTTGGGTTCAAGTGTAAAGGTTCCCAAATCTTGTTTATTGATCTCTCCAAAAGAACTATTATTAAGGAAAAATTCTTTTTTCCCTTGGGAAAGAAAAAAAGATTGGTTATTACCAAAGTCAAGAGAAGCTTCGTATTGACCGAAAACCGGTGTTTTGATTTCGTATTCTAATTGAGAAAATTGTAAAGTAGGCTGAGAAAATTGTAAAGTAGGCAAAGCATTATTTGGTTTTATTTCTTTTAAGCTTTTAAACGCTTCTCTCCAGGAAGATAATTTTTCTTTATTCCAAAAAGCCGTAGTTTGGCTTAATTTCTCTATTTTTTCCTGATGCCTGTCTAAATATTCAACAACCAGTTCTAAATTGTCACGTTGATTCCCAAAGTCACCCGATAATTCGATCGCCTTATTTATTTTTTGTCCGTATCTTTTAAGATTGTCTTGCCACCACTGATTTTGCACTCCCCATTTTATTATCTCGCTTATTCTTTTCGTGGCGTAAAATAATTCTTTATCAAAAAGTTTCTTCTTATTTTTGACATTAATTTCTTCTTCTTTTTGCTCTTTTAACAAAACAATCTTGTAAAAAAAAGAGCCGGGATTAATTCTTACATAAGGATAGAAAACCTCACCAAGATAATTTTCCTGTCCCAAGAAAAGCCGATAATAATTTCTTCCCTTCATATCGAAAGCGGCGTTTCTTGAAGAGCTTTCTATAATGACGGAATTTGCGTCTTTCAAAAATTGCGTGTTCTTATCTTGGTCATCGCCTTCCTGATAAACCATGACTTCCTGTTTACGACTTAGTTTTGAGGCCGCTAAGAAAAGATTATTTTTGTTTCCTTGAAAATAAACAAGCTGTTTGGGTATGTAAATTGGGGGGGTCTGACAAGATGGTTCTACTTTAGTTAAATTGAAATAATTATTGTTGATTAAATTTTCTCCCGGAAACGGCAACTGTCTTGTCTTCTCTTGCCCGGCTGCGTCTTTTTCCTCAACGACGTAACCGATATTGTAAAGAGAGGAAAAAAGACAAGCCTCTTGAGACGAAAAGCTCTCGGGGCTGGAAGGCAAATTCACGCCGCTGGTATGAATTAACGGTTTTTTAGTAAGCCAGCTTAAGATTGATTGACCGCTATAAAACCAATTTTTATGGACATAACCGTCGTTTAAAGGTAAAGACAAGACTTTATTGTCATCTTTTAACCCGTCAAGTTTATCTCCTAATTGGAAATATTCGTTTGGAAGAGAAATCCCCTTTTGTTGAGAACCGCCACCAAAGGAATATTCCAATTTATAGCCTAAATAAATGGGGTGGAAAATTAAAAGATTGACTATTAATAAACCTATAAAGCCGTATTTCCATTTTTGCGATAAATAATAAGCGCAAATTGTTAAAAAGAAAGAGTAAAAAACAGCGCCGGCGATGATAACCGTTGAGGTGGTTCTAAAGAGCTTAAAAACCGGAATTTTAGTAAGCATTAATCTGTAAACCTCACCAAAAGGAGGATTCGGTCCTTTGGCAATGAAGATAAGAATGACTAAGGGAACTAAAAGAAAAAAAATAATTGTTTTCGCTTTTTTATCTTTAATAAAAATTGTTGTCAAAAGAGCGAACAACCACAAAGAAAAAGTCCAAACAACAAAAATCGGGTTTGATAAAAATTGGCCAAGATTAGACTTCTTATCAATCAAATTAGAATTAAAAAATCTCATCGTGAAAGGAAGTGCGGCCGAATAAAGATCCGCGTTTCCGTCATAAACGGTAACCTCTTTTGAATATTGACCATAAATTCCCTTTGCTCCCAAAGTATCGTTAACGAAAGGAAGAAAAACAAAAGCGTTTAAAAGCAAGGTTAAAATCGATAAAAGAAAAAGTCTTTGAAAAAGTTTTATAACTGAAATTTTTTGAATATAACCATAAGCTAAAACGAGGAAAAAGGCAGCCATACAAAAGGTAATTAAAAGTTTTGCCTGGGGAAGATCGGGAAAAAAAGAAATATTAACAAAAAACGAAAACGGCAAAATATAAAAGGTTTTTTTGGTTTCAAGAAATTTTAAAAGAAAAAAAAGACAAATCGGAAAACCATATAGGGGAAGGGTCCCTACTAAAACGAGAATCGCTGCGGGATTAAGCAGGAAAAACAAAGCGGCAAATAAGGCTAGTTTATTTTGCTCGTATTTTGTTCCCTTAAAAAGGTTTTTATAGAGAAAATAGCAGCAAATAAATCCCAGGATATAAAAACAAACGGTAAAGATTTTAACGCCTAAATAGGCCGGAACACCAAGAGTCTTCAAAAAGAAAAATGGTAATTGCCAAAAAAGAAGCATGTATTTAAAAAAACTGAGGCCGTTATTTTGTTCTTCCCAAAGATACAAAGACCTTAAGAGATTATCTTGAGGTTTAAGAGGAAAAATAAAATCTCCCCCAATATAAAAATTATTATCCCAAATAGACAAAATAAAGACAATTAAGATAATTATCGGAAGAAAATAAAAATAATTATTTTGACAAAATCTGATCGCTTTTTTAATCATGTTTGGAAAGAACAGTTATGAGGCAGAAAATAACTGTCAAGATTGATATTATACCACCAATATAGAAAAATCGCTGCGGCCAATATTCGATTATCAAAACGTAATTTGTCTCGTTCCCAACGTCTTCGGGATTGATTTGCCAACCGTTAGTTTCGCCGCTGGCTAAAAAATGCCTTGAGTCTGCCAAATCTTGATTTTGGCCTTTCGCATTTTGAACTTGTATTTTCCACTCCGGACTGTAATTTTGCGCCAGGAAAAGAGTGTATGGGCAAGTTGCCCCCTGAACATTAACCAGATACCTCGTCGGATTAATCTTTCTAAAAGAAATCTTGGGATCGGAATTCGTTTTTTTTACAAAAACCGGCGGCAAGACGCATTCCGCTTTTACTTTTTTTAAAAGAAAAAATTTATCTTCGAAGATTTTATCCGCCGGAAAAGCAAGATTGCTATCGGCGTAATTGTCAATCGAGTCCTTTTCGTGCAGAAGATAACCGACATTACGAAATTTAAGCCATTGACAGGCTTCTTCTCTTGTCATTTTCTTCAAAAACTCATTCGCTTCAAGAGCGGTTTTGCCGGGAATAACGCTATGGCTATGAATCAAGTGTTTTTTTATGAGCCAATTAATAATTGAGGATCCTCTATAACCCCAGTCTTTATAACTATAACCGTCGTCCAAAGGCACAGAGAGAATCTTTGATTCATCGGCAAGAAAATTTATAAGTTTTGCCATCTGAAAATATTCTTTAGGAATACCTACCCCTTTTTGAAAAGCACTGCCACCGGGGTAGTTATATAATTTATATCCTAAATAGACAAAGTGAAAAACCAGAACATGAATCAAGATAAAGAAATAAAAAAACCTTTTTTGTTTTTTATAAAAAGCATAAAGCGATAAGCTCATTAAGAAAGCGAAAAATAGTGATCCGGCCACAACCACCGTTGACGAAGTTCTGAAAACTTTAAAAAAGGAAACGTTAAAAAGAAAATATTTATAAATTTCGCCGAAAGGAGGATTCGCTCCTTTGGCCAGAAAAAAATAAAAACACGTAAACGCCAGTAAAAGATAAATAATTTTTTTCTTATCCTTATCTTTTTCCAAAAAACAAAACCACAAAATAATAACCCAGATGAAAAAACTCCAAAGAAGAAAATAAGAACTGCTAAGTGTTTGCCCTAATCGCGAAACGTCGTCAACTAAATTTGAATTATAAAACCGCATCGTAAAAGGCAAAGCCGCCGACGGCACATCGGCCATCCCGTTATATACGGTTACGCTTTGCGAGTATTGTTTAAAAACTCCTCTCCCGCCAAAAACGTCATTAATAAATGGGAGTAAAACAAAAGCGTTTAATAAAAAGACGATTATTGTTGCCGGAAAAAGAGTTTTAAAGACTTTCCAAAACGAAAGTTTGTTGAGAATTTTGTAAAGGATGACCAAAAAAAATAAACCGATAGAAAAAGTAATTAAGCTTTTCGCCTGGGGAAGATCCGATAAATAACCAAGATTGAAAAAGATTGTAAATGGCAAAAGAAAAAGAAGATTTTTTCTTTCCAGGTATTTTAAAAGAAAATAGGCGCAGACAGGAAAAGAATACAGGGGATGAAAACCTATCACCACTAAAATTGCCGATGGATTAAGGATAAAGATGATCGCTGTTATTAAAGCAAGGACTTTATCGTCGTATTTTGTTTTCTTAAAGAGAACTCTGTAGGTTAAGTAGGTAAAAATAAATCCAACAACATAAAAAAGGATGATAACGATTTTAATGCCGACATCGGCGGGAATTTTAAATAAGGAAGAAATTAGAAAGGGGACGTGCCAAATTAAAAACATGTATCTAAAAAAACTTAAACCACTATTTTCTTCTTGCCAAAGATAAAGAGCTTTCAGAATATTATTTTGCGGAGCAAGCGGGAAAATTAGATCTCCGCCGATATAAAAATTTCTATCCCAAATTGAAATAATAAAAATAACAAGAAGGATAAGCGGAAGAAAAAAGATATTATTTTTTTTAATTAGCTTTGTGAAGATTTTAAGCCAGTCATCTTTAATGGCAATTTTCATATAAGCTAAAGATTCTCAAAAGTAGGAATTTTTATTTTAATAAACGCGTTAAATTTCCCGCTGCCAAAATAGAGTTTTTTAAGTATTTCCCCATCGGTGATTTTTCTTCTTTTTTGAATCCATCGGCGTTTTTGTAAAATACGTTTAATTTTTTTTACATTCCACCACCAGGCGGCTAGATATTGATAAGCCACTCTCCCCCGGCCGAAAAGAGAAAAAATAACTATTTCTACAACATTAATCACCAAATATATCGGTAAAATCCATATTAAAGTTAAGATTGAATAGTTTTTTAAAAAGTTGGTAATCGTATTTCTTTCTCCTAAATAACGCCTCATGTAGGTCGTCCTGTATTTTTCCTCGCGCCTTATCCCCCCGCTTAATGATCCACCGCTGTAATGGTAAACCACTGCTTGCGGAACACTAATCAATGGAATTTTTAACAAATGAGCTTTCCAGGAAAGATCGATATCGTCACAAAATAAAAAAAGATCCGCGTCAAATTGACCCAACTTCATAAAGGTTTTCTTGGGTAAGAAAATAGCCGTCCCGTCACAATAAAAGGGTGGTTTTGAATTTTGAGGGCAATCCGCATTATAGAGACGGTAAGGAAAACTGAAAATATCCAGACAGATACCGTCAAATAAGAATTCACCGCTGTCGTAGCGTTTTTGCCGGCAAAGAAGAAGAAAGTCTTTTTCTTTAATTTTTCTGGCTTTCTCTAAAAGACTTTGCAGACATTTTTTTTCTAACTTTGTGTCCGGCCCCAGAAAAAACAAATATTCTCCCGTTGCCTCTTTTACCCCCCAATTATTACCCTCGGCATAGCCAATATTTTTCAAGGATTCAATAAGTTTGACTCGTAATTTACCTTGAGATTCTAAAATTATCTTTTTGATTTTTTCTTTTGTCTTGTCTTTTGATAGAGAATCGACGAAAATTACTTCTGTTTGATTATCTGTTTGCTCAATTATTGAACGATAATAACCGTCTAGGAATTTTAAAGAATTATAAGTAACCGTGATGATTGAAGTTTTCATTTACAAAAATAGTTTAGGGTTTTTTTAAGTCCTTCTTTTAAGGAAGTTTTAGCTTCCCAGTCGAGCTTTTTTTTAGCCAGGGAACTATCAAGAGAACTGCGACGCTGCTCTTTAAAAATGGAGGGTAGGTGTTTTTGAGGGAGAATAATCCTCGTCTGCTCGGTTATAAGGTCAAAAATCTCATTAATTGACGTTTCTTTACTCGTCCCGATATTTAAAACCTCATTAATGTTTTTTTCTAAAGCAAGAATATTTGCCGACACAATATCGTCAATAAAAATAAAATCCCTCGTTTGTTTGCCGTCACCGTTTATAAAAACGTTTCCTCCTCTAAAAAATTTTTTACTAAAAATAGCGATAACCCCACCCTCCCCATCAGGATCCTGTCTTGGCCCGTAGATATTGGCATAACGTAAAACAACAAAATTTAAACCGTAATTTTTAAAATAGAAACCAAGATATTTTTCGGCGGTAAGCTTATCAATACCATAGGGAGAAAGAGGTTGTTTCGGTTCATAATCTTCGGGCGTCGGCAAAACTTCTGTTTCTCCATAGACAGCGGAAGAAGAAGCAAAAATAACTTTTTTGAGATTATTCTTAATCCCCGCTTCTAAAAGATTTAAAAAGCCTAAAATATTAATCTCCGCATCCAAAAGAGGATTAAGAATCGATTTTCGAGCGTTAATTTGAGCCGCGTGATGATTTAAAATTTCCGGTTTTTCTTTTACAAAAATCCTTTTAATTTCTTCGGTGTTTCTAATATCTGTCTTATAAAATTTCGCCTTGGGATTAATATTTTCCTTTTTCCCATGCGCTAAATTGTCAATAACGATGACTTTATGACCAAGATCAATATACTTATCAACAAGATGCGAGCCGACAAATCCGGCTCCGCCGGTTATTAATATTTTACTCATTTTTGTTAAACTGCCCTCATAACTTCCAGTTCTTTTTTGACAATTCTGTCCCAGGTAAAATCTTTTAACGAATTATGAAATAAGTTCTTCTTTTTTTCTCGTTTTAAAATAAAATCAGCAATCGCTTTCAGATCTTTTTGCCTGAACAAAACAAGCTGACCGCTTTTTAAATAGTTGTTAAAAACTTCATGATAAATCGGCAAATCATAGGCAAGCACCAACTTATTACAAGCAAAGGCTTCAATGACAGCATGGGGACAACCCTCATCATAACTTAAAAACAAAAAAAAGCCACAATTACGGTAGATGTCCCCTTTTCCCCTGCCGGTTTTATAACCGAAAAATAAGAAATTCTTGTCTAGATTATACTCTTTAATTTTTCCGAAAAAATTATTCTTGGTTTTTTCGTCGCCATCCCCAAGAATCCCGATCGTGAAATTGGGGTTTTTCTGAGTTACAATCCTTGCAACTTCAACTAAATCCATAATCCCCTTAGCAAGATGCAGCCTTCCACAGTACAAAGCGTCAAATTTGGGGGCCTTCTTGTTAATTTTTCCCGTGAAGATCTCCGTTTCTATACCGTAGCCATTGTTTGTTTTGATAACATTTTTCATTCCATTTTTTTGATAATAATTTTTAAGAAAGTCGGTCACGACAAAAATCCCGTCAGCTTTTTTTAACAACCAATCGCCAAGCTTAAAAGCTAAATACGGAATAAGGTTTTTAAGATAGGCTCCCGGTCTTTCCCCTGGTCCAGGCACAATGTTGTCTACCATCACAAACCACTTAATCCGTTTGTCAAGGTTTTTTAAAACCCACGGAACAAATAAAAAGTCGATAACTGAAGACTGTGAATAAACAATATCGTACTTTCCAAACACCTCTTTTATCTTTAAAATAGCCAGAAAATTAACCTTAATTACTTCCCAAATTAAAGAATACGGATTTTTAACTTTGTATTTGAAATCTAGAGAAAGGTAATTTAAACCCCCGAGTTTACTTTTGTAAAAAAATTCCGCGTCTTTTGTCCCGAAAATTGTTATTTGACAATCATGTTTTTGCCAGTATTTTATTTTGATGACAGGAATAACCCTGCTTATTCCGGGGACAAAATTGGTATCGTAAACTAAAATTTTCAGCATATTTTTTTGAATATCTCTAAATATTCGGCGGCGGCATTATTCCAGTTAAATTGACGGGTATGCCGCCTGGTTAAATCTAAATAATCATTGAATTTTTCATTATCCCAGGCCAAAACTTCATCAATTTTTTTCGTGATACTTTCTTCTTTTTGAGGATCAAAAAGCAAATTTTGATTGCCTATGACTTCAGGCAGGGCGCCGGCATTAGAACAAATGGGCAAACAACCACAGGCAGAAGACTCCAGAATCGGCAGACCAAAACCCTCTTCAAAAGAAGGAAAAATAAAAAGCTTCGCAAAAGAATAAAGAACTCTTAATTCTTCTTTGGAAACAAAACCTAAAAACTTAACTTTTTTAGTTAAATTCATTTCTTCAAGATATTCCTTAAGTTTAGCGATTGTAAAATCTGGCAACAACCCGCAAATAATCAACTGATAACCATCAAATTGTTTTATCTCTTTGAAAGCGTTGATTAGGCCAAAAATGTTTTTCCGTTCGTGGTTCGTGGCGTTGGTAAAAATAAACTTTTCATGTATTTGATACTTTTTCACAAGTTCTGAAAAGACGACTTCGTCTTTCTTCGGAAAGAAAAAGTTGTCTCTGCCCGGATAAATGACTTGGATTTTCTTAGGTTCTGCCCGATAAACTTTTTCCAATTGTTTTTTTACAAAAAAAGAGTCGACGACAATACAATCGGCCCTTTTAATAACAAACGGCATAAGAGTTTTCATATACATCACTAAATTCATGTAAATTCTTAACGGGTTGTGAGGATATTTTAAGAAACTTAAATCGTGGATTACGGTTAAAAACTTAACTCCCTTGGGTTTAAAAAGAGGAAGGACAAAACTTGGGCTTAAGAAAATTTTAACCTTATAGTCTTTGATCAATTTTAAAACATATAAATTATCAAAAAAAATATTGACCAGTCTTGTGTCTATTCTCCTTAATAATTTTAGAAAAGAAGAGTCCGCCTTAATATAAGAGGCTATTTTCCCTAATCTTTTGTTGCCGGTCGAAAAAAAATAATATTTGTGCCCTTTGTCTTTTTGAAGAAGCGCCGTAAAAAGTCCGGCAATATAATTTTGGATTCCCGACGGTTTTTCTTCAAACATGCGAAGATTAACACCAATTAGGTCTTTTTGGCAACTGTCCACAATGATCCTCCTATATTGACGTTTCCAAAAACAGGTCTTAAAAAGGAAGGTGCGGGATAAAAAATAATCTCGTCTTTTAAGATTTCAAATCCGGCCTGTTTTAAAAGAAACCTTAGGCTTTCCCGGTTAAATAAATAGAGATGCGTTTTGTCCTGATAACCGAACCATTTATTCCCAAGAATCTTTACGAAAAGAGATGAAATATTGGGAGTTTGTAAAAACAAGAAACCGTCTTTTCTTAAAATCCTTTTTGCCTCAAGAAGAAAATTATAAGGAGATTGTAAATGTTCAATAACATCAATTCCGGTTATCAGATTAAAAATATTATCCTCAAAAGGTAAACCTTTATTAATATCGGCTTTTATTAATTTAGCCTTGGTGCGTTTTGCGGCTTCTTTAATGGCAAATTCCGAGACATCAAGGCCATAGGTTGTAAAGCCGTCTTTATCAAAAAGCGCCAATAAATTACCCAGGGCACAACCCACATCAAGCACTCTGACATTTTGCGGCTCGTAATTTCTAATCTTTTGGCAAATTTTTTCTTTATATAAGTACGAAAGATTGCCCGTCTTATATTCTAAACAGGTAAAATAGTTACTCTCTTTTCCTTTGAAATATTTTTCTTCAAAGCCACTTTTTTTTCGTGAAGTCATAGTGTTTAATGATTTTGGCCGGTTGACCCGCAACCACGCAAAAGGCCGGCACATCATGAGTCACAACGGCATTGGCACCAATAATGGCGTGTTTGCCGATCCTAATATTCCCTAGAATAACGCTATTTACACCGATAAAACAATCGTCTTCGATGATAATTTCGCCCTTATAAACTATCGGCTGGTCAATAACCGGTTTCTTAATATCCTCATATCCATGAGAATGATCCAAAATCGTCACTCTTTCTGACATTAAAACGTTATTGCCTATGCTTATTTTATTGGCGGCAATAATCATTGAATAGGCTCCTATATGAACACGATTGCCGATTGTTAATTTCGGTTTTTCTTTTAAGTCGGTATTCGTTCCCATCCAGCAAAAAAGTCCCAAAGAGACGTCGTCGCCCAGACCGATATTTTCCGGGTGAGTCGTATTAAGAATCGGCCGAATACTTACGCCACTGCCTATTGACTTAAATCGTCTCGTTACAAACCACGTATATAAATTAATCAAAATATTTAAAAAGGGACCGAAAACTTCTTGCGCTTTAGGCATAAATTTCTTCCTTAAAGTTTAATTTTAATTTTTTGGGCAATCATCCTTGATAAGATTTTGCTTTTGTAAAAATCGGTCAACCTTATCAGGATAAATTTAGGCAAAAAAAGACACATTAAAGTATAAAACCAAAAACGAAAATCAATAAGACTCGCTTTTCGATATTTTAGATGATTAATTATTTCCTCAATTAAATCTTCAAATCTTCCGTAATTTCTAATTTGCACAAGTCCCACATAATTTTGAGCTACATAATCTTGGCAAATTTTTCTCACCTTTTCATATTTAGGCTCTGGTAAGGTTTTAGCAAAAACTTCTATCCAGGTTTGAACCGGCGACGGTTCATAAATGGCAGGTTTATGTCGACATTGGCTTTCATAAATTCCTACGGCAACGATATAGTCTTTTAAAAAGACGATTTTATGCTTCTTAAAGATAGAAAAAAAGGGGTAGGCCTGTGAGGTAAAAACATGACTGGAAAAAGGTCTATCCAAATATTTGACCTTAAAAGCTAAGCACGAAACTAAATATGTTGACCTAATAGCTGCCTCGATTAGCTCTCTTTTGTCACTAAGGGAAATAATCGTATCTTTTTTGGTTGAGGGGGGCGGCCAATAACGAACGGGAATTTTTGGATTAGATTCGAATTGATAATAAGGCCTCGTCACGATACCGATATCCTCTCCCAACGAAAATCCGCTGACTATTTTGCTTAAAGCATCTTTAAGCAAAAGATCATCTTGGGCCATCATGATCATGATCTCGCCGCTTAGATGTTTTTTAAAATTATTAAGATTGTCTCCGTAGCCAACATTGACCTTGTTTCGGAAAAACTTAATCCTTTGGTCTTTAAACGACTTAATAACTTCCTCGGTGTTGTCAACGGAACAATCATCATTAACGATGATTTCAAAATTATGATAACTTTGTCCCAAGATGCTTTTGAGAGCTTTTCCAATTGTTTTCTCACCATTATAACTTGGCAAACAAATGCTTAATTTTGGCTTGTTTTCTAAAGAAAAGCTTTGTGTGCTATTCATATTGGCTGATAAATTTGTCGAACTTCTCCAAAAGATAATCGATCATTTCATGGGTAATTCCGGGATAAACCCCAATCCAAAAACCGTCATTGGTAATTTTATCAGAATTTATTAAATCGCCGACAATCCGGTGTTTAGTCTTTAAGTAGGCCGGGTGTCTTAAAAGATTTCCCCCGAAAAGACTTCTGGTCCCGATTTTATTCTCTTCCAAGAAATTGACTATTTCCAAACGGCTAAATGGCGCTTTGTCACGGACAATCAGCATAAAACCAAACCAGCAAGGATCGCTTTCAGGTTCTGCCATCGGCAGAAGAAAATATTTTTGATGTTTTGACAAACCCTTATAAAGTTTAGCAAAATTTTCTTTTCTTATCTTTATAAACTTTGGCAGTTTTTTAAGTTGAGCTAAACCGATCGCCGCCTGAAAATCGGTTAATTTTAGATTGTAGCCAATCTGCGAATAAATATATTTATGGTCATAACCTAAGGGAAGTTTCCCTAATTTCCAGGAAAATCTTTTCCTGCAGGTATTGTCTTTTCCTGTCCCGCACCAACAGTCCCTACCCCAATCACGAAACTGCCTGACGGCTTTATATAATAAGGGGTTGTTGGTGACAACCGCCCCCCCTTCTCCCATCGTGATAATATGAGCCGGGTAAAAACTATAGGTCGAAATATCGCCGAAAGTACCCACCAATTTACCATCATAGGTTGATCCTAAAGCGTCAGCGCAATCTTCGATCAACCAAAGATGATATTTCTTAACTAACGCCATAATCTTTTTTATATTAAAGGGGTTACCTAAAGTGTGAGCCATCATGATCGCTCTAGTTTTTTTGCTGATGGCTTTTTCCACCATTTCCGGCAGCGCATTTTTGGTTTTAAGATCAACATCCACAAAAACCGGAAGACAGCCGTTTTGAATAATCGGATTAACGGTGGTGGGAAAGCTCGTCGCCAGGGTAATAACTTCATCTTTGGGTTTTAAGGTTTTATTACCTAAGCTCTTTTGATTAACCAGAGCGGAAATGGCTAAAAGATTAGCTGAAGAGCCGGAATTGACTAAGGTCACATACTTTATCCCTAAATAATCGGCAAACTTTTTTTCAAATTCTTCGGCAAATCTTCCTTCGGTCCACCAGCCGTCCCTAGCGGCGGCGATGGCATTATTAATCTCCTCTTGGTCATAAACTTTCCCCGAGGCGGGGATGTATGTTTGACCCGGTTTGAATTTTTGCATAGTTTTTAAAAAGATAAGGCGCGCGTTGATTTTGTGTCTATTATACTATAAGATTAGGTCAAGATGAACAAGATCTATCTGGAAGATTTTCGTTTCCTTCTTTCGCAAAAATTACCATGGGAGAACTTACGGAATAAAACTCTTCTTATTACCGGAGCTTCGGGTTTTATTGCCTCCTATCTTATTAAATTTCTGCTTTTTTTAAATAAAGAAATGGGTCTTCATCTTAAGGTTATTGGGATTGTCAGAAATAAAAAGAATGGGGACCAAAAATTTGCTGAATATAAAAAGAGCCAAGATTTGAAAATTCTTGTTCAGGATATTGCTAACCCTCTTAAAATAAAGGAGAAAGTTCATTTTATTATTCATGCCGCCAGCCAGGCCAGCCCCAAATATTATAATCTCGATCCCGTTGGGACTTTAAAAGCTAATGTTTTAGGCACCTATAACCTTTTGGAGTTGGCGAAAAATAACCCTCTTGAGAGTTTTCTTTTCTTAAGTTCTGGTGAAATTTACGGAATGACACCGGCAAAAAAAATAACCAACGAAACCTCCTATGGTTATCTTGACCCCTTGAATATCAGATCTTGTTATGGCGAAAGCAAACGTTTAGGAGAAACGCTGTGCGTTTCCTACTCTCACCAATACCAAATTCCCGCGAAAATTGTCAGGCTTTATCATACTTATGGGCCGGGAGTGAATTTAAATGATGGCAGGGTTTTCGCTGATTTTATCAAAAACATCTTAACTAATGAGAATATTGTTCTTAAAAGCAGCGGCAAAACAACGCGTTCTTTTTCTTATATCGCCGATACTGTTTGTGGATTATTCACAGTGCTTTTCAAAGGAAAAAATCAGGAAGCATATAATCTTGCTAACGAGAATGCCACTGTTTCTATAAAAGAACTGGCCGAAACTTTAATTAAATTATTTCCGCAAAAAAAATTGAAAATGATTTTTGAAAAGAGAGACAAGAAAGAGCTTTATTCTGAAAGTAAAATTACTGATAATAATCCAGATACTAAAAAATTATCTTCGTTAGGTTGGCAGCCGCATTTTTCTTTAAAAGAAGGTTTTAAAAGAACGATTGAAAGTTATAACTAGGTAAGATTACTGAAGTTCTTCCCTGATATGATTTATTTCCTCATCTTCTAAAAAGGGAAACATTTCGTCCATTGGCGCCGATACAAGTTTACCGTCGGTTGTTTTTTTTGAAGAAACGCCCAGAATATCCTGCCACTTTGGACAGACAATTTCGCAAATAACCGTCTTTGGACTTTTAAGGATTAAGGGTATCTTTTTTGATAAATCATCTTCTTTCTCCAGCCTATAAAAGGTAAGACCGTAAGCCTTGGCGATTTTTTCCGTATCCGGAATTAAAACTCCAGATTTGGGCCCCTCGCCGATTAAACGACCGTTAAAAAAGTTCTTCTGCGTCGTCCGGATCGCTAAATAACCATGATTATTGATGACAAAAATTTTAGCCGGTATTTTATGATAGCCAATCGTGGCTAACTCATGAATATTTAATTGCAATGATCCATCTCCGGTAATACAGATAATCTTTGCTCGTTTTTGTGCCGCCCAAACACCTAAAATAGCCGGAAGATTATAACCCATCGTTAAAGTGGCGCCGGGAATAATCATTCGCTGCTCTTTTTTCAATTTTAAGGTTTGCGTACTAATATAGGCCGTCACTCCAGCGTCAGCAATAAAAATATCGCCGGGTTTTGAAGATTTGGCAACTGCCCAAATGGCCTTATACATATTAATTTCTTTAAGTTGTTTATCGGTTTTCGGGATAAAAAGAGAGTATTTGTTTTTTATCTCCTGGCATTTTTTTAACCAAAAACCATGATCATGTTCTTTAATCTTGTCCTTTAAAATCGCCCTACTTAATTTATCAATGAAACATTTGGCGTCAGAAATAATTAACGAATCGATTTTAATGGTTTTCTTCTTGTGTTCCTCGGGGTCAATATCAATCACGATTTTATAAGAAAGCGGTGAGAATTTATCATATTCGTGACCAATAAAAGGAACCGCCAAACGACTCCCCAAAGAAATAATGAGGTCTGAATTTTGGATAATCATATTGGCAGCTCGATCACCCCTGGTTCCTCCGTGCCCCATATAAAACGGGTTATCATACTCTAAAAGGTCAAAACCCATATCGGGGACAACCACCGGGATTCTTAAAAGGGAAATAAGCTTTCGAAATTCCTTAACGGCACCGGAAAGTCTTACCCCGCCGCCGGCAATCATGACCGGTTTTTTAAATTTTTGGAGAAGGCTTATGACTTGCCCTATTTCCTGGTCAGTAGCACAAGGAACCGTCTTTTTAGTTTCATTTTGGTTAAAAGGAAGAAGACCAAGAGGCTCAATTTCTGAAGCGGCAATATCTGACGGGATATCAAGCCATACAGGACCAGGTCTTCCAAACCGAGCTAAAAAATAAGCCTTTTCGATCTGCCATCTTGCATCTTCCGGTTTTTCAATAATCGAAGCGTATTTAGTCAATGTTTTAACAATCGGGATAATATTAACTTCCTGAATTCCAAACTGGCGAAGAGAAGAAACCTCTGAAAATTGAGTCATTTGGGATTTTTTGGCCTGGCTGGACAAGAAAATAACCGGAATTGAATTTTGATAAGCTTCCAAAAGTCCGGTAATCGCATTCGTTGAGCCGGGACCGGAAGTGACCATGACGGCGCCGGGGATATTTTTTGTTTTCGCGTACGCCTCAGCAGCCATGGCCGCCGCTTGCTCGTGATGACAACAGATATAATTGATTTTCTTGTGACAGACAACGGCGTCATTTAAATACATCGCCCCGCCGCCGGCTAAAGTAAAAATATGGCTAATCCCTTTCTTGTAAAGAAAATCAATGATGTAATCAGCAACTCTCATTGTTTAAATTTTAGCAAGGGCGATTTTAATCTTTTTTAGGCCTTCTTTTAAATTCTCAATTGAGGTTGCGTAAGAAATGCGAAGATAACCTTCTCCGTATTTTCCAAAAGCCGTTCCCGGCAAAAGTGCAACTTGAGCCTTGTTAAGAAGATAATCCGCTAGCCAGGCGGAACTTTTTTTGAATTTTTTAATATTCGGAAAAACATAGAAAGCTCCTTCCGGTTGTTGACAGGAAACACCGGGAATATTATTTAAAAGCCGAACGACGATATCTCTTCTTTTCTCAAATTCAAAAACCATTTTTTTTGCTTCTTTTTGTGGACCGGTCAGGGCTTCTAAACCGGCATATTGGGTAAAAGTCGCCGTACAACCAACTAAATGGGTCAATAATGAATCGATTTTGTCTGTAAGAACTGGGGGCATGACTAAATAGCCCAAGCGCCAACCGGTCATCGAATAGGTTTTAGAAAAACCGTCAACGATAATCGTCCTCTCCTTCATCTTCGGCAAACTAAAAATACTTTCATATTCCTTATGGTCATAAAGAAGATGCGAATAGATTTCATCGGTTAGAACCCAGGTTTTGGTTTTTTTTACCAATTCGGCAATCTCCATGAGAATACTTTTGGACATAACGCCGCCGGTCGGATTGCTCGGTGAATTTAAAATAACAAGTTTGGTTTTTTTTGAAAAATGTTTTTTAAAGATTCTCATGTCGAAACCAAAACTGTTCTCCTCCAAAAGAGGGATCGGTTTTCTCATGCCGCCAAAAAAATCGACTAAGGTTTCGTAGGTCGGAAAACCGGGGTTAGGATAAATAATTTCATCACCCTTTTCTATGGTTGCCGCCATGGCAACAAAAATAGCGGTTTTACCGCTGGGGGTGACGGCTATTGAATCGCTGAAAACATTAATTTTTCTTTCTTTAGAAATTTTTTTGGCAAGAGCTTCTCTTAAGGGAGAAATTCCCAACGGAGGATTATACTTAGTTAAACCGTTTTGAAGAGCTTTTATCCCTGCCTGGGTAATATTCTTGGGGGTTGGAAAATCAGGCTGACCAATTTCAAAATGAATTATTTTTTTGCCTTGTTTTTCCAAAACTTCCGCTTTTGCCAAAACCTGATAAGCGCCCTCTGCCCTAAGCAGCTTTATTCTTTCTGTAAATTTAAGAGTTTTCATCTTTTCTCGTCCTTAAGGTGTTTTTGGTACCATAAAAAAGTCTCTTTGATCCCCTCTTTGAAGGCATAATTGGTTCGCCAGCCAAGATTCCTGATTTTTCTGTCATTAAGATGTTGGTAGGGAATTTCGTTTTTTGCGGTATTTAAGATTTTGTAGGGAATTTTAACTTTTAAAATTCCTTCTATTTTTTTAACTAACGCCAAAACCGACAATGTCTCGCTGGAAGAAAAATTAAAAGCTTCACCTTTAATTTTGGCAAAATTTTGTAAAAGAAACAAATAGCCGCAAACGACGTCTTTAACATAAAGATAATCTCTTACATATTTGCCGTTACTTCTTAATTCTAAAGGTTTATTTTTTATCACGGCCGTGCATATTCCGGGAATAATCCTATCAGAATGTAAATCGCCTTCTCCGTAGACATTGCCAAAACGCGTTACGGCTACCGGCAATCCATAAGTTTTATAGTAAGCCAAAGAGATTAGGTCTTCGCAGGATTTAGAAACATCATAAGGATGATCGCCTTTCAGGGCGTCTTCTTCCCAATATTTTCCCTTGATTAATTTTCCATAGGCCTTATCGGAGGAAGCAACGATTATTCCCTTGACAAAAGAAGAGAGTCTTGCGGCTTCTAAAAGATTAATTGTCCCCATGACGTTTGTTTCAAAGGCTTCCCGCGGCTTTTCTAAGGAAGCGGTAACCGTTGAATAGGCGGCTAAATGAAAAACATATTCGGGTTGATATCTTCGGAAAAGTTCGAGAATCTTTTTTTCGTTTCTGATATCCGTCAATTCCAATTTGACTTTATCTTTGAGTTTATTAAGAGAAAAGGTGGAGTTCTTTTTAAGTTCAATATCAACAACAATAACTTTTGCCCCAAGTTCAAGAAGCTTTTCGACTAAATGACCACCGATAAAACCCGTTCCTCCCGTCACTAAAATTGTTTTTCCCAAAAGTCCTGATTTAATCATCTTCATAAAAGATTAGTCTTTCCAAATTTTCCACTTTGGATCTTCTTTCCAAAGACGGTTAAGATCATCCACGTCAGGATAAGTGTCCATCGAGTGCCAGAAACCGTCATGGATAAAAAGCGAAAGCTCTCTTTTGCGGATTAATCTTTTTAGGGCCGGGTGTTCCATTTCCCCTGTTTTTAAGTATCTAAAAAATTCCCTTTTAAAAACCATAAACCCGCCGTTAACCCATTCATGAAGTACCGGCTTCTCAATAAATTTATCAATAATGCCGCTTCGGTTGGTTTTTAAAAGCCCGTATTTGCTTCTGGGGTGAACGCCGATAATTGTCCCGATTTTATTTTTCTTTTGATGAAACTTGACCAATTCATTAAGATCAACGTCGCCGACACCGTCTCCATAAGTCACCATAAAATCTTCGTCTTCTTGAGGGATATAGGGTTTAAGCCTTAAGATTCTTTCTCCGGGCAAAGTATTTTCGCCGGTATCCACAAAGGTGATTTTAAAATCGTCGCCGGTTTTTCCGTCATTTTTGTAAACTCTGGCAAAACCGCTTTTGGTAAAAAGGGTAAAATTGTTGGCAAAATATTTTTGATTCAAAAAATAATCTTTAATGTAGTCGCCTTTGTACCCCAAAGCCAGAATAAAGTCATTGAAGCCGTAATGGGCATAGATTTTCATGATGTGCCAAAGAATCGGCTTACCGCCGACATTAACCATGGGTTTAGGTTTAAATTCCGTTTCTTCTTTTAACCTGTATCCTATTCCCCCGCAAAGAATAATTGTTTTCATTTTAAAAAATATTGTTTACTTAAAAAAGCGTATGTATTATATACCTTTTTAAGATTTTGTGCCCGGTTGATCTTGTTTTTGCCCGCATGTTGAATGGCTCTGATTATTTTCCAAACAAATTTTGGCAGCAATAGGGCCATAATGATAAATAACCAAAATAATAAATTTCTTTTTAATCTTGGCTCGAGTTTGACTAGTCTTTTATCAAATTTAATTAAATTAGAACTATTCGAATATAATTTAATAGCTGGCTGCAAAATAATGAAATTCTTATAAAAATTTAGCTTGAAAGCATTGAGTTCTTTTGGAGAAATAACTTTAAAAACATAATCGGTATAAGTTTCAAACATTAAACGATTCTGTTTGGAGACTTGGTAATGCGTCAGGATGTCACCTTGAGACCAGGTAATAACCATATAATTCTTTGAGCTAAAAAGGGCGCCGTCTTTTTGGGTCGCTTCAAAAATTGCCTTAATCCATGCCGTTTCTCGACAATCAGTCACCTTATTTTCGATTCCTTTACTATTCTTAATGACCAAGCCCGCCACATGTCCGGCGGCGACTTTATTAAAAAAATGAACGATTTTTTCTCCCGAGGAATTCTTGGGAAGAACGATATCTTTTTCAATGGTAATAATACTTTTACGAAGGCCTTTCCCTATAAATTTTCTTTCGATTAAATTCAGGCGAAGAAAACCATAATTTTTTTTATCAATTATTTTTTTTATTTGCTCCAGCGTGTCTTCAAAAAGAATAAAATCGTCATCACCCATCGTAAAAAGGTATTTTCCCCTGGCGTAGGAAAAAACTTTTTGATAATTTAATTCAGCACCAATGTTAATTTTGTTACGGTAATATCTAATTCGCTTATCTTTAAAAGACTTGATCACTTGTTGTGTTTCGTCGGTAGAGGCGTTATCGGAAATAATCAGTTCAAAATCCTTAAAAGTTTGTTTAAGAGTAATGGCAATCGTTGCCTTTAAAAGCTCATAACGGTTGTAGGTAGGAATAACGATAGAAAAAAAAGGTTTTGTCATCCGTTTTGTTTACAAGATAAGTATTTTACACTATAATTAGGCCAAATTAAAGAGTATGACAAAAAAGAAAAAACTACTAATATTTTGCCTAAAATTATTTCTTATTGGTCTTCTTCTTTATAATCTCGGCGCTGTTGTTTCGGAAAATAAAGAGAAATATTTTACTTTTGATTACTGGCAGAGGTTTCCGTCCTTAAAATTTATTTATGAAAATTCGCAATATGTAACGAAAACGCCTATCGGATGGATTCCCGACGAAATAATTTATTCTTATAATGGACCGGCCCTTGTTAAGGGTGGCTCGCCGATTTTAATCGTTCCCGATTCCCCACCACTGGGTAAATATTTAATCGGCCTGTCTGCTTTAATTTTTAATAATGAAAAACTTGTTATTCTTTTCTCCGGCTTTTTAAGCTTCTTTTTTCTTTATCTTCTAGGCAAACAATTATTTAATAATACCATTCTCGCTCTTTTACCCTGTGTTTTTTTAAGCTTTGAAAAACTCATCTTAAATCAGTTTGTTTTTGTTCCTCTTTTAGATATAATTCAGCTTCCGTTTCTTCTTTCCTGTTTTTATTTCTTTAATAAAGGCCTCGCTGGAAAAAAGAAAAAACAACTTCTCTATTTCTCTCTCTCGTCAATTTTATTAGGCTGTTTTATTGCCACTAAATTTTTTGTTAACGGTTTGCCGATTATTGCTTCCTTTTATATCGTTCTTTTATTGCATAAAAAAATTAGACCTCTTGTTTTTTTCACTCTAACTCTTCCCTTAGCCCTATTGGTCTTAATCTTAAGTTATTCAAAAGTTTTTTTAGACGGAGAGGGAATCCGTCGTTTTTTTGGTATTCAAAAATGGATATTCTTATATCATCAAAGCAAGCTTATTTTGCCTTTTTCTATTTGGCCCTTAATTCTTCTTAATAAATGGTATGTTTGGTGGGGAGACAAACCGATACTCTCCGATTCACAGTGGCAGATTACCTGGCCTCTTGTCTTTATTGTCAGCTTGATAACCATTGCGCTTTATTTCTTAAAAAAAATTCCGCAAAAACTGGAGTTTGAAGTTTTAGCCGTCTGGACAATATGTTATGTTTTCTTTTTTAGTTTCGGACAAATAACAACACGTTATTTAATTCTTTATCTACCGATTCTTTATCTGGTTGCGGTTTTTGGCTTAAAAAATCTTTTTTTAAAAGAACAATATGGAAAATAATCCTTTAGTTTCTGTCGTTATTCCCGCAAAAAATTCCGGTACGGTTTTAGAGACCTGTTTTAAATACATCAAAAACCAAACTTACCCCAATATCGAAATAATTGTCGTTGACAGCCATTCGAAAGATAAGACGCAGAAAATTTGCGAACAATATAAAGTAAGGCTTATTCAGTTTGACGACAGTAAAACCAGAGGACATTTTGACGCTACCTATAAAAGAAATTTGGGGGCTAAAGAGGCTAGGGGCTCTTTTGTTTATTATCTAGATGCCGATTTTGAACTGACACCAAACGTTATTGCCGAAGCCGTCGCTATCTGCCAAAAGAGGAATGACGCCGTTATTGTCAAGGAAATTGTCAAAGGACAAGGTTTTTGGACCCGTTGCAAATGGCTGGAGCAAGAAACTTATTGGGGCGATGATAATGTCGAGGCTCCTCGTTTTTTTAAAAAAGAGGTTTGGGATAAATTGGGGGGTCTTGATGAAAATTTGGGCGCCGGCTGTGACGATTGGGACCTATATCAAAGATTTAGACAAAAGGGTTATAAAGTCTTTCGGATAAAAGCACCGCTTTATCATAATGAGGGCAAAATCACTCTTTCTCATTTATGGAAAAAGGCTTTTCTTTACGGCAAAGACGCTTCAAAATTTGTTAAAAAAAACCCGAGAGGCGGCTTAATTTATTTTTTCCCGATAAGGCCTGCCTATTTAAAACACTGGAAAATGTTTGTAAAGTATCCTTTAGAGGGAATTGGCCTTATTTTTATGAGGATTTTTGAATATTTAGGAGGTTTTGCGGGCATTGTCGCTTCGAAAATTTAAAAAGTTATCTATGACAAATTATTGGCAAGGTAAAAAAGTTTTGGTTACCGGAGCTTCCGGTTTTACCGGCGTACGCTTATGTTTAGAACTTCACAAAAAGGGTGCCAGGGTCAGGGCTCTAACCCATAAAGATGTTGACTTAACTAACTACAATCAAACAAAACAAGCCATTACCGACGAAACCATTATTATCCACGCTGCCTGTCTTGATGGCGGAGCCGCTTTCAAAAAAAAGTTTGCCAAGAAAATCTTTTTTGATAATTTAAAGATGACCCAGAATCTTGTCAGGGCTCTTGAGAATAAAAATATTGAGAAATTTGTTTATATAAGCTCCGCCGAAGTTTATGGCAAACCGGCAAAAAAAGGAAAAATCAAAGAAGAAGATTTAAATAATTACCCACCATTTATCCCGGAATATTATTATGCTTGGTCAAAAATTATTAATGAGTCCTTATGTCAAACACTGGAAAATCCTGTCAAGGTTATAATCATAAGACCCGCCAATCTTTATGGGATTGGTGACCGCTACGAACGAGGCAGGCTTGTACCAACGATTCTCGAGAAGATTAAAAGAGGCCAAAGATCGCTTCTTTTAAAAGGCGACGGTCGGCAAGAAAAAACTTTTCTTTATCTTGATGATTATATCAAAAATCTGCTTCAGTTAGTCGAAAAAAGCAAGGGAGGAATTTATAATTTTGCCGGGGAAAAGATTATTAAGATTAAAGACTTTGTTAGAATTTTTAGCAGAATTTCTGGGTTAAAAATAACCTTCAGCGATAAAAACCAAACGCCTCAATCGCCTTTTGTTTTAGACATTACGAAAGCGAAGAAAATTGTTGACTATTGGTATGACTCAACTTACGAAGAAAATATTAAGAATCTCGTTAAGAAAACAAATTCCGCAAAAGCTTCACTAACTCCTTAACGCTTAAGAAAGCAACGTCGGTTAAGTAGTCTTCGTGTGTTTTTTCGCCAGTCTTCGCCCCGATAACTTTTATTTCTGTTTTTTTATCACCAAAAACTTCTATAAAAGCCTTACCCAGATCATCAAGGTGAAATTTTTTGGTAAATTCCAAAGGATAATAAATTTTGGCAGGATTTAAATTATCCTCAAGGCTTTTCTCCACAATAAATTTAGCTGCGTCCGGCAGGGTTATGAAAAACCTGGTCATTTTAGGATCGGTGATTTCGATTTTATTTTGCTTTTTTATTTGTCTTTGCCAAAGATCCAAAACGCTTCCTCGTGAACCAAGAAAATTAGGGCAACGAATATTAATAAATTTTCCTTCAAAAAAATTATTTGTTTCCGAAACCAAATACTCGCCTAAAAGCTTCGAAGCACCATAGCAGTTAACCACTCCTATGGCCTTATCCGATGAAATATTAATAAATCTTGAGACATTTTGAGACTGTTCCAGTAAATTTAAAATCCCAAAGATATTAATTCTTAAAACTTCTCTCGGATATTTTTCTGCCAAGCTAACGTGCTTGATAGCCGCCGTGTGATAAACAAAATCAATCCCCTTTAAAAGGTATTTAACAGATTCCGTGTCGGCAATATTGCCCACTCTCCAAATAACACGCCTGTCATTTATTTCCGCTTCGGCTTCTTTAATCAACCCTTCGTCACGGGAAACTGAAACGATATTTTCCGCTTTTCTTCCCAAAAGCTCTTTAATCAATTGCCTGCCTAAACTTCCAGAACCACCGGTAATCAGAATTTTTTTATTTTTTAAGTTCATTTTATTTCCTAAATTCCCAAAGTTTGGCTAGATACTTTAGTCCCTGAAAGCCCACGTATTTTACCCCGTCAAGAGAATTTAATTGTTTTAAAGTGTTAAAGATAAAACGCGGCGTCCAAATGGACCGGCTATAAAGACTCCTGACCGCCCTTAGTAATTTTTCTTCATTGATCCCCGTTTTAATAATCGGTTCGCGCATATCATACCGCTCCCAGTCTTTGGTTTTAAGTAAGTTATTCTCATCGCAATATTTAAAAAGCGGCGTCCCGGGATACGGAATCACCACGGTTGCCTGCAGGGAATCTGCCAAACCCTGTTGAAAGAAATCATGAGCTAAAGAAATCGTTTTCATAACCTCTTTTTCTTTCTCCCAAGGATAACCAACCATCACCGTTAAATGGGGCATCAGTCCGGCCTCTTTAGCCCATTGAAGAACCTGGCTAATTTGTCCAACTTTTAAGTTTTTATTGATCTTATCAAGAGTCGCCTGTGAAGCCGATTCTAAACCGTAAAGGATAAATCGGAAACCGGCTTTTCCCATTAATTGGTAGTCTTTCTTGCTAAGTCCAGCGTTAAATCTCATATTGCAGTTTATTCTTATTTTTTTAGCATAACCGCGTTTAATCATTCCTTCGCAGAATTCTTTAAGCCATAAACCTACTGGAAAAGTCCCGCTATCGTCCATAATTTCCCTGATTTTATATTTATTGATCAAAAATCCTATCTCGTCAAGAGCTTTTTCTACTTTAACTACCCGCCAATAGGCTCCCGGATAAAGAGTTGTCCACGAACAAAAGGTACACCTGCCCCACCAACAATCTCTGCCAAACATTGTATAGGCCCCCGGAGCTCGATAGAAATTGGAGTTTTTATAAGCGTAAAGTTCCCATTTCGTCAGTTTTCTGTCAATTGTCGGCAAACTATTAAGATCATGATTTAACTGAAACTTTCCCGTATTTTTTATTTCAGATTTCATGTCCAAAGTTTCATTTCTATACCAGATCCCCGGCTCTAATTTTTCTCCTTTTATTAAATGATTAACCAAATTCAGAAGTAAAAAATCATAATCGCCACCGGTCAAAATATAATCTACTTTAGAATTTTCCATCGATTCCTCTGGCAAAGCCGTCACGTGATCCCCAACTAAGATATATCTGGTTTTATTTCTTTTGTCTTTTAAATTATCGATAATCTTCCAATAACGTTTGACAACGGGCGTTTTTGTTTCAAAAAAAACTAAATCTGGTTTTATTTTCTGTAATTCTTTTTCCCATTTTTTATAGCTCCATTTCTCGGCAATCCCGTCTAACCAGTAAATTTCGTGTCCCGCCTTTTTAAGAAGCGTCGCGGCCGAAGCCGGAACGACCGGATAAATACTGTAAGTCGTCAAAAGACTGGGAAACCACTGAAATTGCCGGTTTTGAGAAAGAAGGGGCACTCCTTTTTCTGATTCAAGCGGCGGATAGGCAATAGCAATCTTCATCTTGTTTCTAGGACTCATATAATAACAATTTTATAAAAAATTTGGTATGATAACATAGCGATTAATTCGTTTCACTCATTATATCATAATATCATACCCTATGGCTCTCACTCATTCTCAAAAAAAATATCTCAAGAAAAATCTCAAAAGATTTTCGTTGACTAAAATTGCCGCTGATTTAAATATCTCTCAAAAAGAGATCAGTGATTATTTAAAAAATTCTTTGCCAGAAAATAAGTACCAAAGAATTCTTCACAATAATGAAACGGTTGTCAATAAAAAAATTTCTTGGAAATCTCTTATTTTTTTATTATTTTTAGTTTTGGCTGTCTATTTTAATAGTTTATCCGGCGATTTTCTCTCCGACGATATTGCCGCTATCAGCCATAATCTCACTATCGGTCATTTTTCTCATTTCCTTTTTCCTTATCTGCCCTTCTTTTCTCCGCCCAACTTCTTTGAGTCAATCATTTATCTTCTTTTCGGTCCGACGCCAATTTTTTATCATTTACTCAATGTTTCTTTCCATCTCGGAGCGGTTTTAATCATTTTTATCCTTAGCGATCTTTTGTTTGCTTTTCCAGCCAGTCTTTTTATCGCCAGTCTTTTCGCTGTCCATCCGCTTTTAACGGAATCTGTTACCTGGATTTCCGGAATTCCATATACTCTTTCTTCTTTGTTTCTGCTTTGGTCGCTTCTTAACTATATTGCAGCTAAAAACAGAGTTGTTTATTTTTTCTCTTTTCTTGCTTTCTTTTTAGGATTAGCTTCGAACGAAAAAACGGTTGTTTTTCCTTTTGTTTTATTTTTGTATGAATTTTCTTTTGGAAATTTTAAGAAGCACTGGCCAAAATTGCTTCCTTATTTTGCCTTGTCCTTTTTTTGGGCTTTCTTGTATCTTGGCAGTATCGGACAAAGAGCCTCTATCTTACAGACATCCTTTTACCAAGAACCCGGGATAAATAATCCTTTCCTACAAATTCCTGTCGCCCTCAGCTCTTACTTAAAACTGCTCTTTTTCCCTATAAATTTAAGTTTTTATCACACGGAGCTTAGTTTCTCCCGAAATCAATATTTTTTAATGTTGGGAGTTTTGTTTTTCTTCTTGATAGTTCTTTTTTATGCGTTTTTTAAAAACCGCCGCATATTTTTTGGGCTTTCTTTTTTTCTAATTCTTCTCTCGCCAACCTTAACTCCCCTGAAAATAACCTGGGTGGTTGCAGAAAGATATGTCTATTTGCCTTCATTAGGAATAATTATCCTTATTGGTCTGGCGATCAAAAAAATCGGGGAAATTTTAAAAAGTCAAAACGTTTCTTATTTTCTTTTCTTTCTTCTCCTTGTTCTTTTGTCTTTCCGAACAATCATCCGCAATTTTGATTTTCAAAATCAAGACAATCTTTGGCTGGCAACCGCCAAGACTTCCCCCTCGAGTCCGCAAAATCATAATAACTTAGGCGATCTCTATAGCCGCCGGGGAGAGCTAAACGAAGCCTTATTCCATTTCAAAAAAGCCATTGAACTCCAACCTAATTATGGCGATGCTTATCACAACCTTGCCAACACTCTTAATCAAATGGGGAAAACAGAAGAGGCCATTGCTAATTATCAAAAGGCTTTAACTTTAAATCCCGGTCTTTGGCAGTCATACCAAAACCTGGCCGCAATTTATTTTAATCACGGAAATTTCCAAGAAGCCGCTGTAAACCTGGAAAAAGCCATTAAAATTAATTCTCAAGATTTTAATTTATACACCAATTTAGGGTTCACCTACCTTAAACTTGGCAATAAAGAAAAAGCGGTCAAAAATTTTCAACAGGCTTTAATTCTTAATCCTCAAGACCAAAAAGCACAAGTGGGTCTGGAAGAGTCTTTAAAATAATTATCTTCGGAGCTTTCTGGAGAAAAAACCCTTGATAAACAAAAGACCATAGGTAAAATGGGTCACAAAAATTGAAAGGCCAACCAAAATCCCCAGTTTCAAATTTTTTTCCAAAAGGGAAATCTTAAAAGAAGTTATCAAAAGAAGCAAGAAATAAAAGGACAAGGTCAGCAAATAAAAAGGCCAAAGCGGTCTTAGGATAAAAGAAACAGGTATCCCCCCAATAAGTCCCAAAGCAAAAAGGGTCGGCAGAAGATAACCCAAGCGGAAAGAGGTTTTAGGCAATGTTTTGGCAAAGTATCCTCGATGGACGGCATAGCGGCTGATTTGTTCAAGATGTGCTCTAAAAACCGCGCGCCGATGATGATAAACTAAAATACGAGGGTCATAAATGATTTTTTTGTTTAATTTATAAACCAAATCATAACATAATTTTGTGTCCTCCCCCGGCCAGAAATGGGAATCAAAACCGCCGATTTTCACAAAATCTTCTTTGCGAACTAAGAAATTAACCGTCGGATAGTCATTAACTTCACGCCTTTTACTTACAAGACAACGATATGTCCCTGCTCCACCACTGCCTAACCAACTAGACCAGACATATCCCGAAGCTTTTTGGAATAAATTATCAGAAGGAGGAGTTACAGTCGGACCGCAAAGCCCCGCTATTCCTTTATTATTTTTGAATAACTCCAGGGCATTTTTTAGCCAGTTTTGGTCCGGATAAGAATCATCGTCTAAAAAGGCCAAAATCTCACCCTTGGCTCTTTTCGCTCCCAAATCTCGTTTATCGGCCGGTCCGCTTTTTTTTGCGTCTACTAAAATCGTCGTTTTGGGAAATTTTTCCAAAGACTCTTTATCGACGACAATCAGTAATTCAAAATCTTTTTCTGTTTGAGATAAAATTGCCGGAATTGTCTCTTGACGAAGAAAGTCATTAATTTCTTTAACCGGAATAATAATTGAGGCTTTCATTTTGAGTAAAGCGAAAAAAGTAGCCCTGCCCTAGGCGGGGCGTCTTTTTCTAGCCAATATTGACCCGATAATCTAAATCTTTATCATAGCGCCATTTGCGCTTATTGGAATTATCGTAATAATGAAGAATTTTAAGCCGATAAAAAACCGCCGCCGTATCCCAAAGAGTACTAAAAATTGCCCTTAAAATTGACTGGGAAACAATACTTCCTTCCAGATTCCAGACAAGACGAATGGGCGCCTCAAAAATTCTTTTATAACCCAATCTGTGAGCTACCGCTAAAATCTCAATGTCAAAAGCGTACGTTTTGACGATAAGACGCGGCAAGACATTTTCCAAAACTTCCCTCTTGAAGAATTTTATACCTGCTTGAGTATCACGGACATTTAATCCGAAAAGAATTCTCACCATCATTTGATAAACCCGACTGATAATCTTTCTTTGCCAAGGATAATCTATTTGAGAAGCAGGGTGACGTTTCGAACCAACAATGATGTCTGCGTTGTACCATTCAAAATGTTCCAAAAGCATGGAGAGACCATTAGGATCTAAATCCATGCCTGCGTCAATAAAAGCTACGATGTCTCCTTTGGTTCTGGCCATACCGAATCTGACAGCGTAACCTTTTCCATGATTAGTCTCGTAGCCAACAACCTTGATTTTTTTATCTTCGATTTTTTTAGCCCGGCTAAAGGTTTTATCGTCTTTCCCATCGACAACCACAATAATTTCATAATCATATCTGATTTTTTTAAGAACAGCGTTTATTTTTTTAACGTCTTTAACAATGATTTTTTCTTGGTGATAAGTAGGAATTACGACAGATAAGAAGCGGTGATTAATGTTTTTCATTTCGAAGGTAATATAACAGAAGCGTAAATAATAGTAAAGTCGCTTGATGCTTATGTTCTTTTTGACCACGCGTAATACAACGAGAGAAAGGAAAAGAGCAGAGTTGAAGTTAAAATAAAAATTGAAAGTATTTGCAAGAGTGATTGATGAAAAATAATAATTAAAACAATCTGTAAAATTGCCGCCGTCACGGCCAGTATGGTTGGAAAAATAATTTTTAGGGCTAAAAAGATATTGAGGATAACGACGTTAAGAGTGTATAAAGAAATTCCCACAGCAAAATAAATTACATACGGCTCCATGGAAAGATAGCTTTTACCGAAAAGCATAAGGATCATTAATTTCGGGAAAAAACCAAAGATAATAAACGATCCTCCGATAATGAGACCGATTAATAAGATGCCGAAAAGGGCAACTTCTTTAACATTTTTATTCGCCGCCTGAGCTTCAGAGATGGTGGGGAAAATGACACTGACAACCGGAAGGGCGGCAAAATAAATTATTTTTCCCAGAGTAGAAAGGGCAGCATATAAACCCGCCTCAAGCGGAGGAAGAAAATGGCGTACTAAAATAACATCCGAGGTAATTAACGAAGTGATACTTAAATTGCTGAAAAAAACCGGAAAGAGAAAAGAAAAGATTTCTTTTTTTTCCGGAATGGGTTCTTTTTTTTCTCCGCCAATCAAATCCTTGACTAGGAAAAAAACAAGACCAATAGAAAATAAAGACAGAAGAAAGAAAGGAAAAACCGCTCCGGCTAAACCCCAACCGATATAAAGAAGAAAAATCGTTGCTAATAAGCGAAAAATTCCTTCGGCAATCCCGGTAACTGTTAGGGCGCCAAAACGACCAAGCCCCTGGAGAAAACTTTTTCCCAAGATCGCAAAAACTCCCAAGATAAAAGATAAGGCAACCCAAATAAATAAGAAAGGCGAGGGCAAGTGTAAAAAATTGACGACAATTGGGGTAGCCAAGATCATTATTAAAATAACTAGGGGTAATATAAAAAATAATTTTTTATTTATTTTCCAAAAAAAAGATTCTATGGTTGTTACCCTATTTTGACCCTTAAACGAAGAAACATATTTAGTAATAACTAAGGAAATCGTACTTAAAGGAACGCCCAGTTGATAAATAAGAGAAATTAAACTGTCTAAAATTCCATAATCACTCGGTCCTAAACTGCGGGCGATAACCAAGTGGTATAAATAATTAGTCAGGCTCCCGATAAAACCACCAATGACCATGATAAAACTTCCCGAAATAACCTTGTTTTCTTTAATTAAGGAAAAAACTTTTCTGATCATAATTTATCAGCTTTTAGGAGACGAAATAACCACGAAAAAAAAACATTGTTATCAATATTAGCAACAAAAGACTTAAAGATAAAGAGATTATTTTTACTTTTCCTTCTAACCGACCCAAGATAATCATCAGGGGAAAATTAATCAAAAGGTAGCGCGGTAGAGAAGAAAGGGTCCCCGACAGTGTCGGTGTAAGAAGAACTAACCAGCCGAATAAAAGATAAGATAGGGAAATTTGCTTATAATATCTTAACAATAAATAAACCGCTAGGATAAAAACCACAAATTCAAAAACGGCAATTAAATAATCATAAGATAATTGCGCTGTCGTAAAAATCTTAAGATATCGATATAAGACTTGCGGCAATAAAATAATCTTTTCGCCGCTTCGACCCGCGCCAAACGCCGGTTGGACATGGAAAAACATTAAGGGGTCAGCGTAAGTTCGCCAAAGATAAAACATATAGAAAAGAAGTCCCATGGGGCTTATTAAAATTGCCAGGAATTTAAGAATTGGCTTCTTTTTTTCTTTCCACCATTCATAGAAAAAAACCGGCAGCAAGAATATTCCCACCAATCTGGTAGCACTGGCTAACCCTGCCAGAATCCCCGCCAAGAGCCATTTTTTCTTTGCCAGGTTGTAGATACTGCCTATCGTCAAAAAGAAAAATAAACTTTCCGTATAAACGCCGGCAAAGAAAAAAGAGGTCGGAAAAACCAAAAGAGAAATGATTACCCATTTGGTCACTTTTAAAGAAAACTCTTGCCCTAACAGTTTGTAGAGAATAATAAGACTCCCTAAAAAGGAAAAATGAGAAATAAGAAGAGCGCTTAAAAGATAATTACTCCCCAAAAGATTACCAAAAAATCTTATTAATAAAGGGTAGAGAGGGAAAAAGGCCTGCTCGAATTGAAAATAACCGTTTTGAGCAATGGAAAGATAGTGTTGACCATCCATATTCGCCCACCCCCAAAGTAAGGGATTTTGAAGATAATTTTCCGTTCCCCCCCCTAGAAAACCAAAACGGACAGGAATGACTAACAGACTTAAAGAGGTTATAACAATTAAAAATATTCTCCAGATGAGAAAACTGACGATAACGAATTTCATCGTTTATTTTTTAGCTTAATATCTTTATAGATAAAGGTAAGTAAAATCATCAACCCAATCAGGCTTACCAAATTTGACGTTTTTCTGATTAAAGTTTCGGTAAATTTTGCTTCAAGAGTGAGTTTGTCTTTGGGAATCGGTATCTCCATTACCCCCTCCGAAGACATAACCCTGGTTTGTTCTTTCTGATTGAGCCAAACCTGCCAGCCGGGGTAGTAAGCGATATTGAGCTTAATTAAGCTCTTTTGATTTGCCTCTCCTTCCAAGAAAAGATAATTTGAGGAAGAAATTTCTTTTTCAAGATTGATTTCTTTTTTAGAAAATTCAACCCTTTCTCTTTTGACTTTTACATACTCATGATTAAGAGTCTTGGCTCTGTATTCATCGAATTGATTGGTTGTCTGGAGGTTGTTAATATAAACTTCATCATGATTGTAGACATACTGATTAACGCGCAAATGGTTTTTATTGGTATAGAAAGCCAGAGAGATAAAAAAAATTACCACCAGCCAGACACGCTCTTTTAAGTGCTTGGCCACCAGGGCCGCGCCCAAACTGCCGCTAAAAACAGCCAAACTTAAAAATCTCCAGGGAAAATCAAAGTAACTGTATTTCGTAATTTGTTCCCAGGCCGGTTTGGAAACTGAAATCATCATGATTATGGAAAAAACAAAACAACCGACAGCAAAAAAACCCAACCAGTCGATTTTTTTCTGACGGAACCAGGTTATTAAGCTTAGAATCGCCAAAAGAATCATGGCCAGCCATTGAGCAATGCCTACCTGAAACGACATCTCGTCATTGACCGTTCCCGGAAAGTCAAAACCATAACCCCATTTTGAATAGATTAATTGCTTTAAGGTGACGAAGTGATCCAAAAAATGAGACTGTAATATTTGTGTGGCAACCGTAAACTGTTTTTCAAAAATAGCGGGGATCAGATAATACGAAGAAAGGATTATCCCTAAAAACGACCCGGCAATTATTCCCCCAATAAAGAGTTTGTTATTTTTGGCCTCTTTCCCTTGAAGTAAAACCCAAAAGAAGAGAGGCAAAGCAAAAATAATAAGAACCATTAAGTGAGAGAGAATTACTCCGGCTAGTCCCAAACTTACTAAAATTATTCCCTTCGTTGTTTCTCGTTTTTCCCTGACTTTCCATATCCCCCAAAACACTAAGGGTATAAATATAAAAGCTGTTGCTTCTCCCAACGAAGCTCTGACAAAAATATTGGAAAACCGGTAAGGCGCCCAAAGATAAAGGACCGAACCTAATAATCCCGGAAAAAGCCCCAGCATTTCTTTGAGCCATAAATACATGAAAATTCCAGATAATAAATAACCAATAATAAAAACTCCTTTTATGGCGTCGGTCAGTGACAATCCTACTTTCAGAAGAGGAATCCCGATAAACCATGGGGATTGATAAGAAAAAATGAAGAGCGGATAACCATAACCATTATCAGCCGTCCCGGCCCAACGAGGAGGAACCTGGCCGTCCTTTAAGGCCTGATTAAAATGATAAAGCCTGATAACCTGATGCTCGCCATCATGACTGGTATAAAAACCACTGTGAAATAAAGCTTTCACCCCGAAAAAACCAATTAAAATAACTAAAAGAAGAAAAACGTTTTTTTTTAAAATATTCATCATCAGGTTCGTGATAAAAATTTACTGACTGAAAATTTTATCTTTGCTAAAACCCCATTTATTAAGAGTGAAGCGCAAAAGAACGAAAAGTGTTTGCAGTAAAAACTTTGTCCCTTTGATAAATCTGATTGAGGAGCTTTCAGAAAAATAGCGGACAGGAACGGGAATTTCTCCGACTTTAAACCCCAGGGCAATCGCCGAAGCCATCATTTCCTGGTCAAAAACAAAATCATTGGAAAAACGCTGGTACGGCACTGTTTCTAGAACTTTTCTACTGTAAGCTCTAAAACCGCTGAAATGCTCGGAGAAATTGACGCCAAGAATAATGTTTTCGATAACGCAAAAAAACCTGTTAAGAAAATATTTGGTTAACGGCATGCCTCCCCGGAGAGTTTCTTCCCGCGTGCGAATACGAGACCCGAACATTAAGTCGTATTCACCTTGTAAAATTGGTTCAATAAGAGCTTTGGTTTTAGTTCCATCATACTGATAGTCGGGGTGAAGCATAACGATAACATCGGGATTTTTCTTTAAAGCCTCTCGATAACAGGTTTTCTGATTTCCCCCGTAACCTAGATTTTGCGAATGGACAAAAACTTTAAGCCCTAATTTTTGAGCAATAGCTACGGTTCTATCCACGCTTTTATCGTCAACAACGATAACCTCGCTGATTATCTCTTTCGGTAAATCCCGGTATGTCTTTTCTATGGTCTTTTCGGCATTAAACGCCGGCATGACAATAATGACTTTAGATTTTCTCATAGATTTTTTTATAAATTCGCATCGTTTCTTTTGTTGTTTTTTCCCAACTGAATTTGCTTGCCTGGATTAACCCCTTTTCCACCAAAAGATTTCTTTCTTTAGTATCTTTTACCACTTTTTCTATTGCTTTGGCAAGATTTTCTCTGTCATAGGGATCAACCAAAATGGCCGCCTCACCGCAAATCTCCGGTAGGCTGGATGTTTTGGAGGCAACTACCGGTGTCCCACAGGCCATGGCTTCCAAAACCGGTAAACCAAAACCTTCGTAAATTGAAGGCATGACAAAAACAGTCGCCAAATTATACAAAACCACTAAATCTTCTGTTGGCACAAAACCTAATCTTAAAATCCGAGTGTTGTTTTTGGCCAAGGTTTGGACTTTAACTAAATCCTGATTCCAGACGTTATCTTTATCATAATTATCCGCCGTCAGGGCCTTACCCACCAAAACCAACGGAAAGTCTAGCGTCTTAACCGCCTCGAGCAATCGCGGTAAGTTTTTGTTCCAGGTTACGTCACCCACATAAAGGACAAATTCTTTTGGTAATTTGTATTTTTCTCTAATCCTGTCTAGTAAAAGGGTGTCTTTAATTTGTCTAAATTCAGCCGCCGGAGCAAGATAAACCACATGAACCTTTTCTTTGGGAAAACCAGTCAAACGAACGATGTCTTGTTTTGAGTTTTCCGAATCGGTAATAATCGCTTCGGCTTTCTTTAATAAACATTTCTGAACTCCCCATTTTAATCTGCCTCTTATCCCCGAAGGAAAATACTGGGGAAAAACCAAGGGAGTCAGATCATGAACCGTGACGACGGTTTTTTTTCCTTTAAAAATCGGTAGGCTTAAAAAAAATGGCTCAAAATAAGGATAATGAATTAAATCAACGTCTTGAGGTAATTTTTCTTTGCGAGTAAAAAAAAGATATTGATTTTGCGGAAAGTATGTTTCTAATGACTTTTTCAGGTTTTCTATATAAAAACCAGTCCCTCTGACCCTATGCCATAAAACTCTTTCTTCTTTGAGAGGCGTAATATCAATGGCAATTTTCATTTTTTAAAAAAATAAATTTTAAGATATTTTAGATAGCCGACTGGAAATCTCAGAGCCGAAAAGAAGGAAAAAACAAAACCCTGCCAAGAATCCACAAATCCCTTATGACGAAGATAGGTTAACAAAAACCACCAGGTTGGTTTGATAAAAAGAAATTTAAGGCTCTCGTAAAATTTAGAAACCGCATCTTTTTGTGCAGATTCTTGTTTCAATTCACTGGCCATCAGATCTGTATAGCGATCCCAGCGTCTTAAATATCGACGAAAACTTGTATCGGCCATATGAATCAGGGGATTTTTGAGATAACCTACTTCGCCCTCCACCACGGCTTGCTCATGGACACTTTGACAAGGCAGTTTCCCTTTCCCCTTTCGGAAAAGCCGTAAAGTATAATCCGGATACTGACCACCTTTGGTTAAGAATCTTCCCAAAAACCAATTCTTACGAGGAATCCAATAGCCGTTGGCAGATAATGGATTATTGATCGCTGATCGTATTTCTTCCTTAAGCTCCGGTGTCACCCGCTCGTCAGCATCTAACTGTAAAATCCAATCACCCAAAGCCAAATCAATAGCTTTTTGTTTATTAAGATGAAAGATCGGCGGGTTATCGGCAACAATAACTTTTGCGCCGTATTTCTTGGCAATTTCCACGGTTCTATCCGAGGATCTTCCGTCGACAATAACAATCTCGTCAGCGATATCTTTTATAAGATTAAGGCATGATCCAAGATTTTTTTCCTCATTGTATGTTGCTAACACTACTGACAGTTTCATCTTTCTCCTTTTTACATGCCGGCAATTTTTATGGCTTCGGTGCCGTCAAGATAATAAATGGTTTTAAAGGCTTTTTCTGATAGTTCTCTTTGGGTTCCAACTAAAAGCGTTCTCGGAGGGAATTTCTCATTATCGGCAATCGGTCTAAATTCAAACTTGGCAAATTTATTTCTATGGTCGGCAAAACCTCCGGTAGCGGTTCCACCCTCCCTAAGATATTTTTGAGGATCATATTTAAGGTAAAAAAGGAAAAACATATTGGGTTGTTCAAGTTTCGTGGAAACGATAATCTTGTCGTAATGATCATAAACTTTTTTAACTTCCTCAACGGCCTCTTGATAGCCGTACTGCCAGTATTGAGAGGTTTCAATTGGTAAATGAACGTAGTATTGATGAAAATAATAAAAAATATTAAAAGGAATAAAAAATAAAAACGGCACAATCAATAATTTCTTAAGTAAACCAAGAGAGGGGAATTTTTTTAAAGCTGCCAATAAACCATAGGCAATCATTATTTGGAAAGTCGGTAAAAAAGTTAAGGTCCTTACGGCATGAGGCAATTCTGTCGTCGGGGAAGCAGCGACGGGCGCCATCAAAAACCACCAAAAGATGATTTTCCTCGCCTCCTTTTCCTTAAAAGCTATTTGATAAATCCCTACAAAAAGAAACGGCAGTTCCCATAAATATAAAATTCCTAATCCCGGCGCGTGGTGCCGAGGAATATCACCGTCTAAAAACAACCATTTCAAATCAAAATGTCGTAAGTATCCGTCGATCACAACCAAAGCGTAAGTTAATCTTCGATTATGGATTAAATTGACAAAAGGAAACCCGTTTTTCTGATCATCTTCAATTTTAATGATATCTCTTCTTAAAACCCCTGTTTGGTCAGCCAAAGCGCTTACCCCCTTAAGCCTTAATCTTCCCTCGGGAGAAAGAAGGGTTAATCCCAAGGGAATCGTTATAATCAGTAAGAGCAATCCAAAAGTCATAGCCCATTTTTTGTTTTTGAAAAGATTAATTCTGAAGAAAAAAACCAAACCCATGATCAAAAGTGGCGTAAAAACCCGGGCACTATGATAAGTATAGGGTGCTAAAGCAAAAGAAATGGCTGAAAGCACCCATAATTTTGGCCGAGTTAATCCTTCCAGAAAAAGCCAAACACCGGCAACATTAAAAAACAAAGCGGCATTGGTTTCAAAAGCGACACGCGAAAACTGTAGGTGCCATGGCGAAATGGCTAAAAGCAGGGCGCTTAAAAAAGCCAGGTTTTTATTTTTAAACAATCTCCTGACTAAAAGATAGGTGATAATAACTGTCAATGTCCCTAAAACAACCGAAGGAAATCTGACGGCAAAAGTATTCAAACCAAAAACCGCAACCGAAGGAATAGTTAAATAAATATAAACAGGCGGCTTATAATCGTCAAAAGACCTAAAAACAATAGGCAGGAATTTTCCGTATTCGTCTTTACCGGTCTTTAAAATTGAATAGGCATTGTAACCTAAGGCCGCTTCGTCCCAATCGGGACTTGGAGGAATGACCCCCAATTTATAGACTCTTAGGCTAAAAGCCAAAATTAGTAAAAAAACGATCAGCAGTAATTCTTTAATTTTCATAAACTCTTAAAATAATTTTCCCGTCTGGCAAAAAAATGTCTTTTAAGGGTTTTTTATCTTGAGGCAGATCTTGTGACGAGACGACAGAAAGAGTTTTTTTGTCTCTATCGGTTTGAAGAAGATCCAACCCTCCGAAAACGTATTTGTCAAAACTTTTAACGTTAACAAAGCCGAAAGCATTACGTTCGACAACGGCTGTTTGCCGAAACTTAAGCGGTGAATATTTTTTATAAAAAAGAAAATAAATGTAAGGTCGGCCCAAATTATCCGTAAAGGTAATCCGCTCGTAATTTTCATACTGGCTATTTAGATAACCAATCGCTTCTTTATAACCATACTGCCACTCGCTGGCAAACTCCTTCGGGTAATGAACATAATAATGATGGAGATACCAAAAGAAGTTTAAAACCAAAACTATTCCCAGAATGACCGCTCCCCCTTTCTTTAGAGTCTTGTTTTTACACCACAGGAAAAGTTCCAGCCAACCTATGGCGAGAATAATTTGCCAGGTAGGCAGGGTCTGCAAAATTCGCAAGGCATGAGGTGTCTCCCGAGCCGTCGCGGCCGGAATAAGACCGACCAGCAACCAAAGAAAAATTAATTTCGCCTGTTTTGGATATTTTTTAAGCAAAAAGAACAAACCGGCGATAAAGAAAGGCAAATCGATTAAATAAAGATGACCAACGTCTTGAATAGAAAACTTAGGATTTATATCTCCATGAAGAAATAAAAAGTTTAGATTAAGGTTATCGGTATAATGTCTTAAAAACTCTGTCGTAAACATCCATCTTCGATTGTGGAGAATTCGCGACCACCAACTGTCTTGATCTATGGCTATCCTGGAATTGCTTAACTCTATCGGCTTAAGGTCAGAAAAAATATTCACTTCTCTGAACCTAAGATTAGCCTGAGGAGAAATAAGATGGGGAACAATAGGTAAAAGTAACAGTAAAAAGAAAATGGCAAAGAAGAGACTCTGCTTCCAAAGTTTTTTTCCTTCTTTAAAGAAGAGGAGAACTAGTCCAGCCAAAAAAATAGGCACGAAGGCCCGGGTGCTGTTAAAAGTATAAAAAGTAGCGGCAAAAGGCAACGCCGATAAAAATAAGCTTATTTTCCCCCCGTTTAAACCACGAAGAAAAAGATAGACACCTAAAACGACCAAAAAAAGGCCTAAATTGGCTTCAAAAGCAACTCTGGACATCTGCAGATGCCAGGGAGAAATGGCCATAAAGAAAGAAGTCAGTAAAGCCAGGATCTTTTTATTTTTATTTTTGAAAAACATTTCCTCAACCAAATAATATGACAAAAGTACCGTTAATGTTCCGAAGAAAGCGGAGGGAAATCTGGTAGAGAATTCGTTTAAGCCCCAAATTTTAACCGGGATGACGGCCATATAGGTATAAAGAACAGGCTTAAAGTCACCAAAAGACTCCAAATAATCCAAAGGAAGAAATCGCCCAAATTCGTCTTTACCGGTCGTTCCCAAGCTATAAGCGTTATAACCTTGGGCAACTTCATCCCAAGACAACGCCGGCGGAATTTCCCCAAGTTTGAAAAATCTTAGGATTCCCGCTAAGATAAGTATCAGTAAGAGTAAAATCCGGGGTGAGGTAATTATTTTTTTCATATGGAAAATTTCATTAGCTTTATTCCCTCAAGCTGCCAAACCTCAAGTTCCTGCAACTTGTCTTTTCTAATAAAAAGAGGGGTATCATTATTTTCTCTTTTCACCCGTATATAATCATACTGCCATTTTTTAAACAAATCCATATTTTGTTCGTCATATAAAAATTCGGGGGGAGATTTTTCCCAATACTCATAAAGTTCTTTTTTATATTTCGGGTTAATAAAAAGATAAACATATAAAAACCTGCTTGCGTGCGGAAGACCAGATTGCCAGTAAATCAGCTGCTCGGCCGGTAGAACCATCAATTTGTCACCTGGCTTTGATAAAATCTTAATTGTTTGACCAAAATCATAAAGTCTGGAAAAATTAACATACCAATCTGTTTCCCGATTAGTTTTTCGATAATAGTCGTTAATTAAAAAAGAACCAAAGCGCCAAAAGCCCACGACACAAATTAAAACCAAGACATAAGAGACAAGGTTTTTCCGCATCATTTTTTTACCGACATTGTCATTTGGCAAAGAGAATAGTTGCCATATCGTCAGCCATAAAAAAAGTCCCAGCCATGGAAGCCCATGAAAACCGCCATAGAAGGTTGCCTCGGGATCAGTAATCCTTAAATTCGCTAGTCCCAGAAAAACAAAACCGGCAAAAAGAGTCTTGCGGAGTTCCTTTTTGGTTACGAATAAAAGAAAGAAGGAAAAGAGATAGACGATTGATAGTCCTTTTTGAAAAACTAACCAGTCAGACATTCCCCTTAGCCTCATTATTTCTGCTGGCCTTAAGACTGAATTCAGAATCATTTTCCCTGGACCGCCGACACTGTTGCCTGTCAAGTATATAGATGAAATCGCATTTTTAGTGTTTACCAAATATTCCCGGTAATCAACAAAAAAACCGATCGTGACGAAAAAGATGAGTCCCAAGAAAACCGTAAAAAAGAAAAAATAGCGTTTTTTCTTCGTGATCATGAGTGTCGTCGTTAAGGCCGCCACAACTAAAGGAATAAGCGTAAATTGCAGGAAAATTATTAAAATTGAGCTTAGCGAAATCAAAGACAAATCCAGATGACTGCATAGGGTTTTCTTTTTTATAATTTTAATAAGTAACCCGATTAAAAGAACGAGGGGAAATAAAATTAACGATTCGGACAGAAATAAATTTCCTAATAAAAATTGTTTAACAATTTCGACAGACAGACTAAAAATTAAACCCACGCTTCCAAAGGCTAAAATTAAAATAACGCTCCAAATAAAAGAATAAAAATAAACGAATTCCCGATGGCGTTTTATAAGAAGATAAAGACTATTGGGACGTTGGATTTTTTGCTCCGCCATGCTTATTACCGCCGGAAGGGGCTGCTTATGGGAAAAAATATCGCTGTATAATTTTTCGCCTTTAGTCATGTAGTAACCGGCAACGATATTTTCGTCTTCGTCAACAAAATGAAAATTAAAAATATGAGACTGAAAAGCACGCCAGCTTATGATTGTAAACAAGAAAAAAATAGTTAAGAAAAATACTTTTTTAATCATCGAGAAACAATTCTTTGTCTTTTTTAACAAATAATTTTACTGTTTTTAATCGGTGAACAAGAATCGTCGGCAATTTTCCTATCGCCATCATAAAACCTAACCAAAAAGGCAAATCCAAAGAGATAATTCTTCTTATGAGGTGATACGACAACCAAAGAAAATGGCTTCTTAGCAAATCATAATCTGTAATATTTTTCCAAATAAAGATGAACTGATTACGGTAGGATATGGTTTTTATATAAAATTGGCTGAATTTTTGTTTGATAATTCCCTCTTCATGTCGGTGGATTACCTGGCTTAAAGGCTCGAAAATAATTTTATAACCAGACTTTCGAGCCCGGTAGGAAAGATCAATATCTTCCCAATAAAAGGGGTTATATAAAGAATCAAGTCCGCCGAGTTTTTCCCATAAGTCTTTTCTAAAAGCGCCGCTGCCGCAGGATACCCAAAAGGTCTCTGTTTTATTTACTTCCCCTCTTTTATGAATAAGAAACCCATGGTGCCATTTGGCTAGTCCCCGGCCTCTTTGAATTTCTTTCTCTCCCTCAATACTTATGTCCAAACAGCCAACGGCAAAAACTTGTAAGTCAGTGAAGTGTTGAACCAGCGGCCTAAGGAAGTCGGCTTTAGGCGTAACGTCGGTATTTAGCAAAACCACAATCTCGCCGATTGCTTCTTTAACTCCTCTATTAATCGTTGAAGAAAAACCAAGGTTCTTTTTATTTTCTATAATTTTGACTTTTGAACTGTAATTTTGCTTTTGAATAAACTCCCGGAGGATTGAGCTTTGAAACTGTTCCGAACCATCATCAACAACGATGACTTCGGAAGCTCCCGTTTCTAAAATTAAAGGCAAGTTTTTAACTAAATCGTCAGTTCGGTTGTAATTAGGAATGATAATGGAAACTTTCATAAGAAACTCATGCTAAATTCGATCTCGTGCTTCCCTCGGGGAACGAAAACTCCGCGGAAAGCGTAATTAGTACGATAAATTTTCGTTTCCAAACTATCGATGGTGGCTTTCCAGGCCGGATAATACGGATCCATTAAAACCAAAAAACCGTCTTCTGTATTTTGTGTTTTGATAATTATCTTATTTTCAGAGTATTCCTTTATTTCTGCTTGACAATTATTGCAATTCGACTTTAAATCCGAATCGTTAGTTTCGATTCTCTCCAGGGAAACTATTTTTTTCCGATTAAAATCCTGGGTAAAGATTGACTCAATGGCCTCCTGTTTATTACCAGCCACCTTAATACCATCGGCAAAAAACGTTCTCGGCAAAACATCGGCATTTTCATAAACTCTTGTTTGGCCTTCTTGAAAGACTAATTTAAGTTTTGGTGATTTTTCCTCCTTAAGGCTCAAAATATATTTTACATTAAGTAAATCGGTTAGCTTCGAGTCGTAATCCTGGGGGGTTAATATCCGATTAAAGGACAAAGGTTTAATATCGGCCCTCCCTCGATACCAGGCGCTGGTAAACTCTCCGTAATCACGAAGATATAAAGGATCGTAACCAGCCACGTCTTCTAGTTTGTAAAAGGTCGCAAAATTTGGGGGGAAAATTCTTCTGTCGGTAGTCATAAAGCGAAAAGGTTTAGGTTGATTTTTTAAAAATTTAATTGTTTCCGTTTGGGGAAAAAGCCATTCTTTATCGGTAAAAGGCGTAAATTTCCAGCCAAACCGGAAAAGATCTAAAATCGTCAAGATTAAAATCCCCCCATAAAAGAAATTCCGAACGGGAAAAGAATTGTTTAGTTTCTCTAGACGATATTTTAGTCCGTGATAGACACCAACAAGACAAAGAAAAATTAAGAAAGTCAATGATGGGAAAATTAAATTTCGTTTCGCAATTAATAAATTTTCCAAACTCAGTGCTTTAAACCAGGTGGGGCCGGTTAAAACAAAAAGCCATAAGCTAAAAAGAAGAAGGCCCAAAAAAACAAGAACCGCTCCGGCTTTTTTCCTGTGCTTTAAATTTTTTATCAAAAAATCTAACCCTAAACCGGCCAAAACAGACAAGGAGAAGTCAGTCATAAATAAAAGTCTCGTCGGCTGGCTGGTTGACATTAACGGCAGGCGCCACTGATACGGCAATTTAGCCAAAAAAGTCGGCAGGGCAAAAATTAAGGAAAGAAATGTTATTCCGCCAAAAAATAACGTTTTTTTATCACGACGCCAAAGAATGGCCAAAAGAGCAAAAAACAGAGGAACAACGCCGATATAACTCACAAACTCTCCATAATTCCACTCTCCCCAGTAATTTAGGGTCGCCGGATTACCGAAAAAATCCGGAACCAGAAGCTGGATGAGATTTTGCCAGGGAATAAACCACCCCGGTTGCTGCCAATCAATCTGATCAAGATTGCGGGCGCTTTGACTTATAAATTGTAAAGTAGGAAACCATTGAATAACCGTTATTAAAGAAAAAAACAAAAAACAAAAAGAAAAAAGCAAGAACATTTTTTTTGATCTTCCGTTTTGCCACCATCTAAAGATTAGGTAAAGTAATGAAAAAATGATAACGTAAAAAAAGACCTGTAAATGACCGGCAAAAAACGAAGAAATCAGGCTTAAAAATAAAAGACCGCTCCAAATCACAAGATTTTTGTTTCTTGACTGAAAAATTTTATCTATCGAAAGTAAAATTAGAGGTAACCACAATCCCGTGTGAATAATTGTATTCCATTCCAACCAGGCAATTGAAAATCCGGAGAAAGAAAAGACAATAGCCCCTAAAAAACTTGCCCACTTATCTATTTTTAAATTTCGTAAATATTGATATAAAAAAAGGCCGGCTAAAAAAGGCTGAAGCATGACCATTATTGCCCAACCAAGATTAAAAGGAAAAATTAAGAAGAGAATATTCAGAGGATAAAAGACGGCGCTTTGAAAATTAGCCAAAAGTGGCATTCCGGAAAAATTATACGGATTCCACAATGGAAGATGATTATTTTTCAATTGATCAAAAGACAAGGATCGCCAAACATATTGCTGACGAACAGGGTCGGTTACTAAAAAATTCTTAAAGGGAATACCGCTGGGATAATCCTTAAGATAATAATCTCGCCAAGGATGATACAGACCAACAATCGTATCGGCCGGAAGGGGTAATTTATTCTCAAAGATAACCGGCTTAAAAAAGAAAAGAGAAAGAATAAGAAAAAAAACAATCGGGAAAATTTTAACTAAAAATAATTTCATCCATTCTCCTTAAAAAAACTTCCCTGGAAAAATCCTCGGCCCTTTTTATTCCCTCTTTTGCCATTTTTATTCTTAAATCCTCATCTTGAGCAACAGCCAATGTCTGATCAATTAATTCTTTTTCGTTTTGCCATAAAAAGCCGCTCACCCTGTCATTGACTATTTCTTTCTGTCCGCCGGCATCATAAACCAAGGGCACACAACCGGAAGCCATCGCTTCTACCGTCGAAATCCCAAAATGTTCCATCCCGGCCGGATTGTTTTTTTCATCTTCGTTAAAACCGGCCGCATGCCAATAAATTTTAGCTTGAGAATAGTGTTTTTTAAGATTAGCAAACGGCTCATTGGGAAAAAGTTTAACAGGGAAACCCTTGGCTAATTGTTTAATTTCGTTAAAATAGGCCATGTCTTGCTCAAGCAATCCCCCGATTAAATATAATTCCCAACCTCCAAGAATCTGGTGAAGTTTTTTGAAAAAAATAATCATTTCTTTTTGTTTTTTACCGGCGTCTTTACTGAACCTGCCTACCGAGACAATTAAGTTTTCCTTCTCTTGCGGTTTGAATTGCCCGACATCGACGGGCGGATAAACAACTGAAGAGTTAACACGGTATTCCTGGTCAATATAATTTTTGGTAAAGAAAGAGTTACAGATAATTTTTTGATAGCGACTTAACTTAACTCTGTCCGTTAGACTTTGCGTCTTGATCTTTGTGAAAGGACGTTGGAAATGAAGAATGTTTTTTTTGGCTAGGGTCGTAGGAAGACTACCGTCACTTAGAATAAAAATGAGGTCATATTGAGAAGTCATTCTTAATTTTTGCCATAAATTTAATCTTTTGGAAAAAACATTACGATAAAATTCAGCTTTATCTAAATTTATCGCCAGTCTTTCTTTAATTCTTTCCTTAATTTCTTCTTCGTCCCAAAAAATCCTAACCAGATGATTTTCGCTTAAGTGTTCGGCCAGGGTTAAAACATAACGTTCTCCCCCGCCCAAACTGTCTAAATAAGGATCAAAAATTCCGATCTTCATTTTGCCTTTCCCAAAGACGAACGTAGGTAATAAAAATACTGAATGACTGATAAAGGCTTTCAATAAGACCGACGGTCCCGAGTTTCCATCCTCCTTGTCCCAGGTAATATTTAAGGAATTCTGTTAACATCATCCGGGGAAATCTCCACCAGGTCATTTTGGGATGACCAGCTTTAAACCGTAAGTCTGCTTCTACTTTCGACCACTCGATGGTTTTTTTAAGCATTGAGGAAAGATCACGATGGGTATAATGATTTAAATAACCCTTTAATTCCCCAATTTTACCGCTGATTATCGGACTTTCGTGGAGTTCTCCATACCAACCTTTCAGTTGATCTTTTTTAAAAAATCGTTCAAGTTCTTCGATCTTTGGCCATTCGTGATCACCCAAATAAAAGTTTTTTCTCTTAACCCTGTAGGCCACAAAATTATTATTGGTGTTTTCCGTTTGATCTTTTATGCTTGACGCTAATTCCGGTGTCACCCTTTCGTCTGCATCCAGATATAAAACCCAACGACAAGAAGCTTTAATCATGGCAAAATTACGCTGACCGGCGAAATCTTTAAAAGGATTAAGAAAAACTTGGGCGCCTGTTTTTTTGGCAATTTCTCCGGTTTTATCCGAAGACTCCGCATCCACAACGATTATTTCGCCCGCCAACTGACGGGTAGATTCAATGCAGGCAAAAATATTTTTCTCTTCGTTTTTTGTCAGTATCAGAATAGAAATTCTATTCATAAAAATTTAAGAATTAAAGCCGAATTATTTTCGAAAACGACATTATAAGGAATATAAATATTTTCCCTAAAACCCTCTTCTTCTTTCTTTAAATATAACGTATTTAGATGATATTTGGAAATAAACTCCTTCTGAAAAATTAGCCCGTCTTTCTTTTTTTCCGGATTAAAAAACTCTGAAAGCTCTTTTTCCCTCTGAACATTATTTTTTAAGGTGTTTTCTGCCATCAGTTTATGAGAATAATAGGTATTTCTTTCGGAAACTACGGAAACATACATCGAGAAAAGATTCTCTCCGGTTGGCGGTAAAAGGATAATATCGTCAGGTTTGGTTATTTTTTTAAGAGTTAAAAGACTTTCGGTCGTACTTTTATCCAAGACAAAATAAGTTCTGCTCGCTGCGGTCCTTACGGTCGTTGGAAGGGAAAGTAAAATAATAAAAAGACTCCCAATAACGGTTAAATACTTATCCCTTGAAAAAAAGTGTTTGAGGACAAAAACCGTGAGAATATTGCCGATTATTAAACTGTAATAAAAAAATTGAATCGTATTGCCGACACTGCCTTTTTGAATAAAAAAAAGCGGTAGTATCATCCCCGTTATAAAAGCCGTTAATAAAAAGAGGGAGAATTTCGAAAAGGGAAGTTTTTTTAAAAGATACAAAGGCATGATAAAAAAACCGACGACTCTTATCCCTAAGTTTCCGGCAATAAAAAGAAAAAGTTCGGCAATTCTTAATCTGACAACGGCAAAGAGATTATGGGTTGCCCAATAATATTGTTCTTTGAGAGCCCATTCCGGAACATTCAATCTGTCTTTATTTTCTACCATCGTGTGTAAAAACCAAAACGGTGCATACGTAAGAAATGACGAAGAATCCTTTCCGGACACGGGTAAAAAAACCAAGAGGCCACAAAGCAAGGTAAAAAAATAAACGATTAGAAAATCATGTCTTTTTTTGAAGATGTTAACCATCGCCACTGCCCCTAAACCAATCAAGAGTATTATCCCCGCATAAACTTTAAAAGAAATTAAGAAACCGGCAAGAATTACAAGCGGAATTTCCATTCTTTCTTTTTCGATTAAATATTTATAAAGGCAAAAAATAATAAGGTAGAAAAGACTAAGAGAAAGGATTACCGACGGATTGAGAATACTGCCAAATGTTTGGCTGCTCCAGAAAGTTGATTCACCCCAAAGAAAATTCATCCCCAGCCAAAAGGGCAAAAGATAAGAAAAACTGCCGGCCACATAAGTTAAAATAACCAAAATATCGGCAAAAAAATAGCTTTTAAATAATTTACGGCCCAAAACAAAAGCCGATAATCCCAAAAACAACGAAAAGAAAAACAAAAAATAATTATAATAAAGATTGATTATCGGTATTTGGGTAAAACGATAGATTGTCCCGATAAATAAATGAGTAAAATAATGGTAATTAGTCACAACTTCAGGGGCGAATCCGGGGTGTGTCGGTGGGACATTTTTAGACAATTCGCGACTTAAGCTGATAATCCACATGGAGTCACCAGAATCTTTCATTTTTATTGTCCCGCTGTTTTCGTCATAGCCACAGCCCGGGAAAGAAGAAGATTGGAAAAGGCTAAGAATCATTATCAGCAGTAAGGAAACTATTATGGGCAGTGATTTTAAGTTCTTGAGCAGATATTTTTTCTTAAACAACTCGATAAGAAAAACAATGAAGGCAACCGCAATCATAAAATCTGCTAAAAATTTGATTTTAAAAAGACCGGAAAAAAAATATAAAGCTGAAGAAACCGTTATTCCCATTCCCAAACTTAGGACTAATCTTTCTAATTTCGTCAGATTGATTTTTAAAAAAGAGAGAACAACAAAACCCGGTGAAACGGCAAAGATAATAATTGAAAGGAAGAATAAGACGAATCGCCAAATAGTACTAAATAGTTCCATAAGATTTACCCTTCCCAAGTCTGCCTAAAAAGAAATCAGAGACGGCCCAACGTTCAACGTCGCTCTTGAAATAAAGTCTTATCGATTCTCTAAGAAGAGCTAATTTTGTTCTCAAGGAAGCATGGCGCATCCCGAAAATTAAACGATTTCTGGTCAAATAATAGGTATGCAAGGGTGATCCTGGCTGCCCGCTTGATTGGGCATTTTTATGCCAAACGATTCCCTGGGGTTTATAAAGTATTTTAAAACCCGCTTTCCGGGCTCGAAGACATAAATCGACGTCTTCTAAATACATAAAATATTTTTCGTCAAGAAATCCAATTTCTCCAAAAACCTCCTTTTTAACCAACATGGCGCAGCCGGTCGTAAAAGCTGTTTCCTCAACTTTATCATATTGTCCAATATCAACCTCATCGACCCCCCGATGAGAAGCATAAACATTACGCCAATCAATCAAACCCCCGGCATACCAAATAATCCTGCCAAGTTCAGTCTCTTTATAGCGATGTCGATGGTATTCATAGCCCTTGGCAAAATAAATTTTGGGACCAACGATACCAACGTTTTTATTCTGTTCCATCGCTTTCAATAATTCCGTCATGAGATTTTTATCAACTTGAGTATCATTATTAATAAGCATCACGTAGTCCGCTTCGTTTTCTAGGGCGTGTTTTATCCCGATATTGTTCCCCCCCGCAAACCCCAGATTTTCCTGATTCTCTACCAACTTTATCGCTGATTTTTCCGAATCAATAAATTTTTTAATTCTATCAACCGAATCATCGGTCGAACCGTTATCAACCACAATAACTTTAAGGTTAAATGTTCCCTGTTCCATGTTTTGTATCGATTCCAAACATTCAAGCGTATCTTCTTTTCCATTCCAATTAAGAATAATAACGGCAATTTTTTTCATTTTGGCAAAAACTAAACTTTTGTCTTATTCGTAAATAATTCTAATCCGGGCATTATCAAGAAAAACTTCGTAGCCTAAACTGGAATAAAGCTGAACTCGGTAAAGTCTATTTCCTAAAGCAAAAGAAATCTTTTCTGACCTTACCATATTTCCGGCTTGACCCTCTACCCAAACCTCGCTGTTCCAAACAGGATGATCGTCGTTAACGTTATAAAGTCTGGCGTAAGCTCTCCCGTTAGCGGTCGGAATACGCAAAGCTGCCTCAAAGTTTGCTTCTTTGATCTTGGTATATTTAGAAGTGTCAATATATGTTTCTATTCCGCCGATGTTTACCCAAGAAGTGTTTTTTGTCGAACCGCTGCCTAGGGGAATAAAAATTTCTTTTGTGGCCACAGCCTTATTTTGAGCTTCTTTTTCCGCCGTTGGCAATTTAATTGAGGCCGTGGCCGTTTCAATCGCTTGCAAACAAGCCGGTGAACAATTCATTATTTCTTCGTTTATTATGGCTGAGGGGGTCGGGGTAACCGGGGACTCCGTCACCGTTTCTGTTTTTTCTTCTGGCTCTTTGGTTAAAAACAACTTTATGTCAAGAATAATAAGATTAAAGGCCAGTAAAAAAAGAAGAAGGAATATCCCCATGGTTATAATTTTAGTTTTATTCATAAATTAAAGGCTAAGTTTCCTTTTAATTTTTAACACTAATTTTTTAAAAGGATTTTTTGTTTCCTCAAGGTAACTTTCGCTAAACCAATAATTTAAATCTTTTTTTGTCTTGGCAAATTCGCCCTCCACCTTTTTTAAAAAGTCTTCTTCTTTCGGTTCCCAAAATCCTTGTTTCTCCCAAATCTTAGCAAAGACTATTTCTGCATAAAAAGCCTGTAAAAGGCTCAAAACTAGTCCATGTAAGCCGTCTTTGTAGCCCTTTTGGGCAAAAAAGGTTTTTAAAAAATCTTCAACGGGCCACGTTATGGCGTCCGTCCATTTTAATTTTTTCCCACTTCGTAAAAAAACATCGGTTTCGTTTTCGGTATAAATTTTATCGAGTTTATAAAGAAATTGAGAAACAGAAACGTAATTTAGGTGTGTCAGCGGATTTTTCAAATGACCCGTTGAACCGTTAACCTCAAGAGCTTCATGAATATGCTTTTCGGGAAATCTGCCCCTGCCCTTACGAAAGAGCCGTAGCTGCTCATCCGGCGACCAAAGAGAATGCTGAATCCATTTTCCAAAAATAATATTTTTCCGGGGAATCCAATAACCGTCGACGCTTGATGCTTGATCCTTAACACTTGCTGCTATTTCATCTCTTAATTCCGGAGTAACGCGTTCGTCGGCGTCCAAATTAAGAAGCCAGTCTCCGCTGGCCTTCTCAAAGCCAAAATTTTTATTAATATTGAGCATTAAATTATTCGGTTGGGTATAAATTTTTGCTCCATACGCCTGACCAATTTCCTGTGTTTTATCCGTGGAGTTATTGTCAATTAAGATAATCTCATCTCCTAATTGTCTTACGGATTCAAGACAATCCTTGATGTTTTTTTCCTCGTTATAGGCAGAAATTACGACCGAAAGTTTTGCCATAAAGTTTTCGCCTCCTCAAAAATTCTCCCTTTGGTCAAAATATAAACCGAAACTAAATAAATTATACTCCCCATCAAAAGAACAAAGATTAACCAGGTCATTTTGGTCGTTAAAGCCAATGTCAGATAAAAAAAGACGGCTAAGATCATTGAGGCAACCAAAGATGGCATAATATTGGCAACCAGATGAAAACGAACAAAGCGTTTGACCATAAGAACCGGAATAACGACGGTTAAACCGATCATGGCCGAAGAAACGGCCACCCCATTAAAGCCTAACTTAAAAACCAAAAACGGCCCTAAAAGCCAAGTCAGAACAGTCCAAACAATCATCAGATAAAGGGTTATTTTTATTTTGCCGATCGCATTTAAAACATTGGTTAAGGGCGTGGAGAGGCCGGCAAAAATGCTGGCAATAACGAAAAGGTAAAAAGAGAAAAGTGCCGGTTCCCACTTAAGGTACTTCGGGATGAAAAAGACGAGCGGTTTGATGGCAAAAACAAAAGCCACGCTTAACGGTAGAATCAAAAACGAAAGAAAAAAGATTGATTTATCCAAGGCTTTACCTAAATACTCGGGTTTTTCCTGAAGTCTGGCGTAGGCGGGGAAAGTAACCTTAATGACATTGTCCATAACAAGCCTTAAAGGAAATTCGGCCCATTTTTTCGCCCAGCCGATATAACCTATCTGATTAAAAGGCAAAACTTTCCCTAAAAAAATCGTAAAAAGATCATCCTTAATCAGGGCTAAAATTGAGTTTGCCTGAAAAGGTAAACCGAAAGATAATAGCCTTTTGGCTACCGTTTTGGAAAAACCGATACCTATTTTCCAGGGAGAAAGAACATAAATGGCTGCTAGACCAATAACGCCCCTTGCCAAAACCGCCCAGGTAAAAGAGGTCAGACCAAAACCCTTAACGGCCAAAACAACCACGATGAGGCTAAAGGCGTTGGTTTCGAGAATCTGCGGGATAACCAATTTATTAAAAGCTAATTTCCGCTCGAGAAGAATGGAAGGAATGGTTTTTAAGGAAGACAAAAAGAAAGAGACTACCAGTGCCCGAAAAAGCCAAAGACCAGCCGTGTCTAAATTATAAAAACTTGAAAGCTGCCTTGAAAGGAGTAAGGCTATAATCACGATTGCTCCCACTAAGACCTGTTGAATGGTAAAGGTCGTTTTTAAGTCGTCCTCTGTAACCGCTTCTCTTTTTTGAATTAAGGCTGCCGCCAGACCAATATCAGAAAAATAACCCAGAAAGGAAATGACGGCGGAAACGACAAAAAAGACACCAAAAACCGAAGGCGCCAAGAAAATGGTTAAGAGAAAGGTCGTAAGAAAAGAAATTATCTGTAGAAGAAAAGTCCTTGAGGTTAAAGCCAAAACACCGCCTACAGCCCGTTTTTTCACCTCTTCAAGACCAATTTCATCCATAGTCTAAATTATACCAAAGTAGCCTTACTTTCTCCAAGGACGACTAAAGAAGAGACGAAGAAGACCTTTTAGATCTCCAGAGACTGTTTTGAGGACACGGACGGTTGAACCGGGATTATCGGTCCAAATTACCGGCTCTTCATAAAGCTTGTAACCGGATTTTTCTCCGGTAATTAAAAGCTCGCTGTCGAAAAACCACTCGTTATCTATTATTTTGGGCAAAAGTTCGCTTACGACTCGTCTATTAACAGCCTTAAATCCGCATTGGGCGTCTGAAAAACTGATCTGGAAAAGAAGTTTGACGATGAGATTGTAGCTTCTTGAAAGAATTTCTCTTTTAAGAGTTCTGCCGCTAACCCTTGATTTCGGCAAGAGCCTTGAACCCAAAGCGATATCAAAACCATTCTCAAGGGCCTTGATGATCGCCGGCAGATGACCTAAATTGGTTGAAAGATCTATGTCCATATAACAATAATAATCAGCCCTATAAGATGCCCAGGCTTTTTTAAGAGCCAAACCTCGGCCTTTTTCTTCAAGACGCAAAAAACTTATTCTTGGGTATTTTTGTCCTAAATTCTTACCGATCTCTCGTGTTTTATCTGTCGAGGCATTATCAACAATCATAATCTGGAAGTTTTTTTCACCTAACGGCGCGATAAAATCCTTAATTTTTAAGACATTTTTTTCCAGTTCTTGTTCTTCGTTATAAACCGGCAAAGCGATCAATATTTTAGGACCGTTTTTCATGTTTAGGCAAAAATAATAGCATAATCAGGCTAAAAAAACTAATTACCGACGCAAAATTACCCAAGGTCCTTAATGGTGTATCGTTAAAGACGACCTCAACCAAATGACTCCCTTTGGGAACAGCGACGGTTATCAATTTAAATTTATTGTTGTCGTCAATTTTGGTTTTTTGACCGTCGATTTTAACCTCCCAGCCGGGAAAATTATAGGTGTTAACCGTTAATTTCCCTCCTTCGCCAAAGACTTCATATTTTTTCTCATGAGGTAAAATTTGTTTTTCTTTAACCTGAAGCCTACCATCCGAAACAAAAGAATTTATCGGTATTTCTTCCCTTTTAATATCAACTTGAGTCGTTTGAATATCCGAAAGCACGGTCGCAATTCCCTTTGGGACATATTCAAACGACATTTTGCTTACCCGCCAATTTAACTCTTCTTTTGTCGTGTAGTCTTTATCCGTAACTTCAAGATAACGGGCCGGCCGAAAATAATCCCTATTAAGGAGGACAACAAAGGCAATCAAGAAAGCTAACATTAACCATTTGGTAAAAGGCTGACGAATTTTAGAGACGTAACTTGCCAAACCGCCCGCCAAAAGAGAGGAAAAAAGAGCGGTAAAAACTAAAAACCGCCAGGGAAATTGAACATACCAAAGCGGCTGCAGCTTATCCCAAATGAATTGGGAGTAAAAACTCGCCATGAATAAAGAAAACATAAAACATAAAACATAAAACATAAAAACTTGCCACTCTTTTCTCTTTTTCAAAAAAAGATATAAACCGAAAACGCCTCCCAAGAAACTTAAAAGCAGGTGCAATTTGCCCACCTCAAAGGAGATCCCGTCGTTTAGTCCGTAAATTGACCCTCCATAACCCCAGGGAGAACTTATAAACTGACGTAAATAAACAAAGTGAAGTTTATAAGATGCCAACTCTCCGGTTAAAATCTGATCAACCAGAGTATATTGCCGTTCAAGAAGGGCCGGCAACCAAAAGTAAGCGCTTAAGCCTAAAAATAGCATGAAGGAACAAAGAAAAGACAGGATAATTTTTTTCTTATCCTTCTTTGGTAAAACTAAAAAGCCGGCAAAGGCAAAATAAAATGGCAAAAAGATTAAAGCTATCAGATTGTGGCTTAGAAGCAGTAATGACAAAAAACAACTATTGATAACTAGCCAATTTCTGTTTCTTTCTTTAATTAATTTGAAGGTCGACCATAAAACCGCCGGTAAGAAAACAAAAGCGTAAAATTCTGCCAAGGCTCCCCGAACATAGAGATCAAGCGAATGATACGGCGCATAAAGATAAAAAACCGCCGTAACCAAGCCGCCGCTTTTGCCAAAGAATTCTTTAGCCAGAAGATAACTGAAAAGTCCCGATAAAAGAAACCCCAGTCCCATCACTATCTTTGTGGAGTCAATTAAAGAAATTCCCAGAAGATGGAAAATCTCTCCAAAGTAATAAACAAAGGGCGGATAAAAATTGAAAAAAGGATAACCAAAACCAAAGCCTAATCCGTCAATCCACCTTGGTGGAAATTGACCGGCGGAAAGGGTTTGGTTCAGCTCAAAAAGTCTGGCAATCTGTTCATCGTCATGCATGGGGAAAAATCCCGAATGAAAAAGAGGGAAAACGGCCCAAAAGCTTAAAAACAAAAGAAGAAAAAACGGCAATAATTTTTTAAACATCTTTTAATTTCCTCCTGAAGAGCAAACCCAAAATTAAACCTGTAAAGGTGACGAAACTTAAAATATCGCTTAACTTCCGCAGGGTCGTTTCTTCCCATAAAACTTCAATTTTATGTTTACCCTGGGGAACTGATAGAAAAATCAGCCCGCCTTCATTCTCAAAAAAAATTGCGGTCTTAACTTCGTCGATTTCAGCCAGCCAGCCGGGGAAATAAACGAGATTAACTTTGATTGTTGTTTCTGTCTGGTTTTCTGTCGTAAAAATAATTCTTCGCGAATTTTGCAAAATCAGGTTTATTTGGCCTTGACCAGAAACTAATTCGATCTTTTTTCCCGGATGATTAGCGGGAAAATTTTTTACCCATCGCGGGGTGTATTCTCTTTTTACCGTCGTCGTGTCTTCATTAGTCGTATAAAACTCTTCTGTTCTTAGCTCATATTTTATTTGGTTAAGACGCGGCCATGAGGAAAGAAAAAAGACAACAAGGATTAAAATTCCGACACTCAATTTAGTTTTCGAAGACAGAGTATTAAGCGAAAAAGCGGTTAAAAAACTTAAACAAATGATCGCTAAAGAAAGAAAACGCCAGGGAAACTGAACCAGTTTGGGTAGCGGTATAACCTGCCAAACAACGCTAGATAGCGGCATGGCCAAAAAAATAGAAAGAAGAAAAATTATTAAAAATAATAAAGCTTTTTTGTCTCTTTTCTTTAAAAGAATTAATAAAGAACCTGAAGCCAAAATAAGACTCTCCCAACCCAAAAGAGAGAAATTTTTGCTGTTTAGGAAAAAGTTTTGCCATTGGGAAACCGTTACCTGACTAAAAATGGTGTCTTGTTGATCCCAAAGGGCCGGTACCCAGAAAAAAGCGGAAAGAAGAAAGGCAAGAAGAAAGGAAAGTATCAGACCGGAGGTCTTAAACATTTTTCCCAAAAAACCGTAGAGAAAAATTACCGGTAAAAAAATCAGAGCCAGGGTGTTGTGCGAGGTAATTAAGATTGCGGTAAAAAGGGCGGTCAAAAAAATATTTTTCTTTTCCACCAACCAGAAAATTAACGGTAAAATGGCCAAAGCTACCGCCTCGCCCAACGAACCTCTGGTATAAATGTCGAAAAGATGATAAGGAGCGTAAAGATAAACAAAACTGCCAACCAAAGCCGGCCAAGAAGGAAACAATTTCCTAAGCCAAAGATAACAAAAGATACCCGAGAAAATGAGACTTAGACCAAAGAGTATTTTAATCGACAAAATAAAATTAAATCCCAAAAGATGGATCATTTCTCCCAAATAAAGAGCTCCGGGGTAAAGAAAATTGAAAACAGGGTAACCATACCCGAAGTTTAAACGGCCGGCCCAGCGAACCGGAAATTGGCCATCACGAAGACTACGGTGAAAATCAGACAGCCTAACAATCATCCAACCGCCGTCATCACTCACAAACATCCCTGGCCGAAAAAGTGGTAAAAGCAAAGGAACAGTCAAAACAAAAAGAAGCAAAAACGGCCAAAGGTGAGTTTTGTTTTTTTTAAGATAAGTTTTTATTTTTTCCATAGACATAAACCGCCAGAACGGTCATAAAACCAAAAACCAACGTGATAGTAAAACCGGCCTTCAGCGAATCAGGCTCATAGGCAAACTCAACTTTATGCTCTCCCTTAGGAACAATAATCCCTCTAAAGGAATAATTTGTCCTGTATGTTTTCGTTTGCTTCCCGTCAACTCTGGCATACCATCCGGGATAATAATTATCGGTAAGAACCAAAAGGCCGCTTTTGTCATTGACAGTTTCCATTGACATCTTGTTGGGAGAGGAAACGGTTAATTTAATTTTTCCCCCAGATTCTACGGGTGGCGGATTGATTTCTTCCTCTAAAACAGCGATTTTTTCCTTATAATCCTTCTTTAAAAGTTCATCAATAATCTCCTGATTATTGTTTTTGACGATTATTTTTTCGGCAAAATAGATCCTCGGATAGGCTTTTTTATTCTCATAAATCTTAAATTTCCCGTCCTGCCAAAGAAGTTCATAACGTTCTGGGGGAAATTTCCATAATTCCGGCTCAAAATTTTCTTTGGGGATATCATTTTTGTCTAAAATGTATTTTATGCTCAAGAGATCAAGCATTTTTTCCTTATACTTCCACTCTTCTTTATTGGGATCTAAATTGACATCACTTCTGGGAATAGTTGCCGGAATTTGGCCATTTCTGGCCGAATAAACAAACTCGCCGTATCTTTTCATAAATAAGGAGTCATAACCATCAGAATAATGCAAAGAGTAAACGGTCGGAAAATTAGTCGTCACGTAGGTTGCGGCCTGTCCCCAAAATCTGTCAATGCCTGCCTTTTCTTGCAAATAAGTAAAAACCGGATGTTCGGGGAAAAGATATTCTTTTTTGGCCATGGGCAAATATTTATTGCCAAGATACAAGTATTCCAAAGCGGTAAGGGCAATAAGGCCGTAAAAACAATATCTTCGTAACGCCCCAAATTTGGTCAGAAACAAGAAAAATAAACCGGCGCCAAAGATTACCGAGGAAAAAGCGAGATTTCTGTAAGTCACCTTAGAAATCTTCAGAACATAGACATTAAGAGAATATTTGGAGAGAAAGAAATACGTTATGGTCAAAAGCGCGGTCAACAAGAAAAGGAATAGGGCCGGTTTTAGAGAAATTTTTAAATCTTTATTCTTTATCATTTTGTCTAGGCTTATGGCCGCAACGATAACCAGACAAAATTGAAAAATAAATAAAAATCTGGCCACAACGCCGGTTGAAAGAATGGGAATTTTAAAAATCATGGGAAAATAACCAAGAGGGGTTTGAAGAGAAAAAATCCAGGCCACCAAACCCATGATTAAAAACCACTTGCCTACTCCCAGCTCAATCTTTTTTTTGTACCAAAGGTAAAGCCCCGTAAGGGTAACCATTAAAGGGACGCAACCAAACCAGTGATTAAAGTCGGTGTGTTGGTCTCCCCAATAATTATGGGTAGCCATATTGCCGAAAAAATCTGCCGAAAGCAAGGTTAAAATATTTCTTGGCGGAGCCAGTGATTTTTCATAAAGACTCTCCGAAAAGGTTCCTTCCCTTGCGGAAAATTTATAAATTTCCCAGGTCGGAAAAAGTTGAATGGCGCTTAGACCTAAGGCCAAGATAAAAACAAGGGTTCCAAAAACAAAAAGCGAGGTTTTTTTGGCCCTGTCTTTTTCTAGGGCTACCTTCAGAAGCAAAAAAGAAACGCTGATAAAAAGAACATAGAGACTTGTTTGTGAATAACCTCCCAGAATTGAAAGAGCGGTCGCGATAATGCCGACGAGAAACCATTTTTTCTTCCCTTCGCTCATTTTTTGAAGAGCAAGAAGAATTAAAGGAAGCCATAGGGTTGTATGGCCGATAATCATTTGTTCCATCCAGAAAAGTTCAAAACTCATAAAGGCAAAACCCAAACCTCCTAAAAGAGAACTTTCCTGCCCTAATTTTTGGGAACGAAGAAAAAAATACATAAACAGAACCGAAAGAACGGGCTGAATAAGAACAAGAATTGTCCAGGCAATCTTCGGATTGATGAAAATAAACAAAAGATTAAGGGGGTAAAATGTCCCTGTTTGAACATTGGCGGTTAAGGGGTATCCCGAAAAAGCATAAGGATTCCAAAGCGGTAATTCACCCTTCTTTATTTGAGTTGTATAAAACATTTTCCAGGGATATTGTTGCCGAAGAGAATCGTCGGCAACTTGGGCTTTATTAGGAACCCAAGAAGAGTATTCCTTAAATCCTCCTGAAGAGAAAGGAAAATAGAAAGAAACAAGAAGATCGGAGGGAATCGGAAGAAGGCCTCCAAAAATTACTTTTCTGAAAAAAATCAGGAAAAAAAGAACCAAAAAAACCAGAGGAAATCTTTTTTTAAAGGTTTCAATCATTTTTTAGGGCTTAATTTGATAGACGTAGTTGTATCTATCCGTTGTCCCTTTTTTTGTTTTTAAAATAAGTTCAGCCAGCCAACCCGGTGGTGGTTGATTCTGAAAGAAAATAATATAGGTAGGTTCTGTTTTTGCTTTTTCCATAACCTCCGCCGTCGGTTTGTCCGGTATGGGCCAAATTCCCTTAATAAAGACATTGGTATCGTCAACCAGGTATAATTCTATGGCCGCCGGCAATAAACCAAAAGTCCCTTCGGTAAACACCGCAATTTTCTCTTGCCTGGCTTTCTCCTTAAAAAGGTCAACGCTCTCTTTTATCCCCCAACCCGATGGCCAGTCGTTAAAATACTGATGAGAGTCCGAGCGGGGAATTGGTGCTTCCGTGGGATTAACGAAAAGTTCATAATCCGTCTTTAAAGGAACAATAAACAAAATAACCAGCAAAAAAATGGTCACTATTTTTTTCTTAAGAAGAGTCCCTAAATTAAAAAGGGTCTTGGCGCTTAATAAGAAAAGCGGTAGCGTCATAAAAAATATAAAGCGAGGATAGATAACTTTGCCAAATAAGGCTAAACCGACAAACGGCACCATAAACCAAGAAAAAAGAAGCAGTTTTTCCCTGAAGAATTTCATCGCCAGAAAACTTAGAAAAACAGTCACAACCAATGGCCAACTTAGATAACCAATTATCCAACTCCAAAGGCCCGCCAAATTTCCATAGAAAAAAGTAAACGGATGATTCAACCATTCGGATAATGGGTAAATAAAGGTTGTGTCTTTTTGAGAAACCATGTGAAAAAACGGGGAAAGACGTAAGACCGAATAGATCATCTGGGAAACAAAACAACTTATTAAAACAAGACATAACCACTTACTTAATCTTTTAAGTCTCTCTTTGCAACTGAAATCAAAAAGCAATAAGGAAAAAGGTAAGAGATAGAGAGAGATGAAGCCCGAGGTCTTCGTTAGCATGGTAAAGCCCATCAGGCCACCCAAAAGGAGGGCGATATCTAAACGCAGGTTTTTCATAAGAAGAATCTCCAGAATTAAGGCCCAAAGCATCAACATGGCCAATAATCCATCCATGAGCGCCATTCGATCGTAAACCATCGCAAACGGAGAAATCAGGTATAAAAAGCCGGCAATTATCCCAACCTGCCATTTTTGAAAAATGAGTTTTCCGCCAAAGATTAAACCTAAAATAGACCCCGCTCCGGCCAAAACCGAAATAAATCTGCCGGCCGTGATCGGATCGGAAATTACCCTCATGGCCATCATGGTTAACCAAATAAAAAGAGGTTGCTTGCCGTCAGTTAGAGAAATAAAACGCCAGTTGGCATCATTCTTGGCAATTTGCGCCCAGCGAAGATAAATCGCCTCATCAGTAAAGATCGGGAAATTATTCAGTGACAAAAATCGCGAGAAAAAATAAGCTACAAAAATAACAAAAACGGCAAAAATCTCAATTTTCCTAAGATCCTTAAAAATGGCCATAATCTTTTTTTATTTTGTTTTAACTATTATATTACTAAACTTTTCTTTAACCAAATAAGTCAGGAATAAATAAAGGAAGGGCATTATTAAAAGAAAATATCTGGGCCAAACGGGAATAAAAAATAAAAACACAAAATAAATCACTAACCAAATGACGATTAGAGAAAGGCTATCGCGCTTCCTTTTTAAAAGATGAGAGACCAAATACCAGCTGCCGGCGATAAATAAAATCGGCCAGGTAATTTGCCACTCAGAAATATTGACAACGCCATCCCACCAAGTAGGCCATCGATTTAAAATCATCATGGGAAAGACCATTCCCATTTCCCCTTTAGCCCCCACCGTATAAAAATTCAAAATCCATTTTTGAACTCCCAGAAATTCACGAAAGCTATGGCCTAAGAAAAAATAACGGCCATAGGTTAACAAAAAAACGATTATGGCCAAAGGTAAACTTCGAAGAAAATTAATTAGATTCTTCCTTTTGCTCACAAAAAGATACAGGCCGCAGGTAGCTCCGACTAAAAGACCTGTGGAAACCGTATTTTTTGTTCCGGCCATTAACCCAAAACAAACGGCAAAGAGAAAAAATTTTTCCTTAAGAAGAAAATAAAAAGTCAGAATAAGAAACATTAAATAAAGCGTATCCAAGTAAGGAGCCCGAAGCTGTTTGTAAAAAAGCGGCTCGAAAGAAAAAAAAGTTACGGGCAAAAGACTCCAAAATTTATCTTTTAAAAAAAAGAGGTTCAGTTTGTAAAAGCAAAATAAGACTAAGATGCCGGTTAAAAGCGCAAAAATGTTTTGGTTTTGGAAAATAATAATGGACAAACCGATAAGATATTTCCCAAGCGGCGGCATTTCGGCATTTAAAATACTGGGGTCTTCTCCGTTAACATAAGCCCAGCCCGCATAAGCGTAAAGACCATCGTCACCGATCGATTCCTTTGACTGCGGATCAACCCATTGTGATTTTAGATAGCGATTTTGCCAATAAACCGGATCAAATTTCGTTAAGTATTCCTGCCGATATTCAAAAATCCGGAAAAAGAAATTAAAGATAAGAATAAAAAGCAAAATAAAAAGGCCCAGTTTCTGTTTCATGATTTTCTTTTTGAAAATTTAAGAGAATAAAATCCGGTGATGATCCAGATTAATAAAGAAATCCCTAACGGGATAAGAGTTAACCAAAGAGTTAAGTCAGACACGGGCGGTTGATAATGGCCAAAATAAAGAAAGGGCGCATAGCGCAAAAGTAAACCCAAAGTTAAACCCATCGTCATCATCGTTACGAACCTGCTTTCGGCAATCAGGCTGGCCATGCCGATAACGGTTATAAAATACCAGGGATACGATTCTCTTTGCACGATAACCGGTATTAAAGAAACGAGAAAACCAAAAAGTAGCATTTTGATAAACAAAAACCAATTCACGTTTTTCCTCAGTAAGGCGAGAAAATAAAAAGGGAGAAAACTTACGGAGATAAATTTAATGCCAAAAGAAAGAAAAAGAAAGAAAAAAGAACTTATTTTTTTTCTTAAAATTAATAAATAAAAGGACACCAGGGCAAAAAACAACATTAAAATATCATTATGACTGCTCACTAACGATTCAATGATAATCAGCGGATTAAAGGCAAAAAAAACAAGGGAAAAAAGTTTATCCTGGGGTTTTATCTTTTCCATGATTTTGCTTATAAAGAAAGCGCTGCCCAAATAGCCAAGAGTCATTAAGAGTTTAAAATTAAAAAGAGTTAAGGTAAATTTACCCAGACCCAAAAACGAGGGAATTAAAGAAAGTCCCAGGAAAACCGGTCCGTGATTATAGGTCGTATGGGTCCAACGCATAAAACGAATCCAAGAATCATCGGGAAAATCAAGCGGTCTAAATTGATACGGAGAAAGTCCGTAATGAGTAAAAATTCTTGCCCAAAAAAGATAATTGAAAAGGTCATAAGAAAAGGCAGCGTAGGCAAAAAGTAAAATTCCGGAGAGGAAAATAAGCAAAAACCATATTTTTCTTTCCGTAAATTTATTTTTCCTAACTAAAGATAAAAAGAGGAAATAAAAAAGAATCAACAATAAAATGATGATCAAAAAAATGACTGCGGAAAGCGGACGCTGAAAATACCCAATTTTTATAAAGATGTTTTGTAAGTCACGTGTTATCGGAAAATTGGGAAGAGTCAGATTAAGGTCTACTTGAGTAAACGAATAAAAAAACAAAGCAAAAATAAGAATTAAGTAGCTTATGGCCAGTATGAAATAGCTTTTATTATTCATACAATCCCTGGAGACTCTTCAGGCGAATTTTAAGCAAGTCACAAAAAGCCTGCCACGAATCCTTCAGGGGACTGACTCTTCTTGTCTCGACATAATGCCATTCAACCGGAACTTCTTTGATTTTAAAACCTAATTTCTTGGCGACAAACAGGATCTCGATATCAAAACCCGCCGTCACCATTGAACCGGAGACCAGTTTTTTTTGACCATAGAGTTTAAGACGATTAAAGATTTTCTTGGCGACTTCATTTTTAAAGATCTTAAAACCACATTGTGTATCGGTTATGCCCGACAAACCAAGAATAAGGGTTCTTAAAAACATAAATCCCCTGGCCATAATGATTCTTGAAAGGGGCGCCCCTTCTCTTTCCGTATTTCTTGAACCGATAACAACATCATAGTCTTTTTGAATCAGGGGAAGAAGTTTTTCCAACTCATTAATTGGCGTAGCCTGATCTAAATCGCAAAAGAGAACGTATTGTCCGTTGGCCCCAACCATGCCCGTAATAACGGTCGCCGCTTTCCCCTGATGCTTATTTTTAATCAAAGAAAAACCAAGATGGCTTTTCCTAAATTCTTCAATTAAACTTCTGCTTTCATCTTCCGACCCATCATCAACAATGATGACTTCCCATGAATACGGCTGTTTTTGTAAATAATCAGAAACTTTTCCCAAGGCGCCAAGTCTGATATTTTTTTCTTCGTTATAACAAGGGATAACGACTGATAAAAAGATTTCCTTGTCCATATCTTTTTTTAATTAAGTTTAACTAACCTTCCATGCTCGCGAGCATTTTCAAACATCCAATTAAAAAATAATAATGACAGAACCAAATAAATGATGTTCAAACCAAAGCTTATCATTAAGTTGCCAGTATTTATTGACCCTGTCATAATCACTCTTCGCATTTCTTCAAAAATATAGGTTGAGGGAAGCATCTGCCCGATTTTTTGAGCCCAAGTGGGGATCGAAGAAAGAGGATAATAGATACAAGAAAAGGGAGACACCCAAGCTAACAAAGCCCACGCCAACTCTTGAGCTCCAAAACCAAAACGAACAATTAAGCCATTGATGATAACGCCGAAGGATAAACCGAAGATTAAAAGATTGATAATCAAAAAAGGAAGATAGAGACCATAAAGACCAAAGATATTAAATTTATAAAAAATAAATGCTCCCAAGAGCATAACCAGCATTGTCAATGTTAGTTTAATTAAGCCCAAGATTACGCTGGCTAACAAAAATTCAGCCGTGGTCAGCGGTGTCGAAAAGATATTAATTAAGTTTTGATTCCAGGCCTCATCTAGGAAATTAACCGACATTTCTCTTTGGGAAATTGAGGTGAATTCCCAAAAAATAACTCCTCCTAAAAGAAAAGCGATAATTGAAAAACCAAAGGAGGCATTTTTCTCAAAAAAAGACATCGTCATTCCCCAACTGATCAGTCCTAAAAGCGGCCAGCCCAAAGATCCCTGCCACCTCTCCAGGCTTCTGGGCCAAATATAAAGATGACGGATAACAACGGCCACGATTCTTTTTAAGCTCATGTCATTTTCTCCCGAGTGACTTTTAGAAAAAAATCCTCTAATGTTGGTTTTTCGATCGTAATTTGCGAATATTTAAGCTTCGCTAATGACAATCTTCCCAGGAGCTGGCCTATTTTTTCCTCTTCGATCTCAATAATCGTTTCGTTTCCCTCTAATAAATATTGATAACCGTAATTATCAAGCAATAAATTAACTTTTTCTTGTGTGACTAAAAAAAGCAATCGCACTTTACAGGTTTTTATTTTCTGCGACAAACCAACGGGGGTATCTTCAGCAACGATTTTACCTTTATGTAAGAAAATTACCCGATCACAGATTTCCGTTATTTCCGCCATATTGTGTGAGGTAAAAAGAACGGTCGTTTTATCTTCTCTGACTTTCTTCAAAATAAATTTTCTGGTTAAATCGGCCACATCGGGATCTAAAAAAGCCGTCGGTTCGTCCAGAAGAAGAAGCTTAGGGTTATTAATAAAGGCTTTACACAAATAAAGACTGGTTAACTGACCGGACGACAAATCATTGGTTGTTTTATTCTTCAAATGAAAAATTTTAAATTCCTGTAAAAGTTGATCTGTTTTTGCCTTATAGTCGCTTACCTGATAAAGCCTGGCAAAAGTGTATAAATTCTCACAAACCTTAAGCCGCCAGGGAAGATTAACGTAAGCGGCAGAAAAATTCATGTTTCCTAAAATTTCGACTCTATTTTTCTCAAGCGGCAGATTAAAGATCTTAATCTCTCCGCTGGTTGGCTTGGTTAAACCAAGCAGCATGTCTATCGTCGTGGTTTTTCCGGCACCATTTGGGCCCAACAATCCCAAGATCTCCCCTTCTCTCATCTCAAAAGAAATATTGTTAACAGCCACAAATCCGTCGGTTGGCGAACCGAATCTTTTTATCAGGTTTTTAACTTCTAAAACGGGCTTTTCCACAAATTTAATTGTAGACTATAGATATTCATTTTGCAAAGATAAAACGTCATTACTACCCGTAGGGGAATTGTGTTTTTCCTGGATGGATCGTCCTCCTTTTCTTGCCTCATTTTCTTGACATAAAATAAATATCCCACTATGATAATCTTAATGAATTCTTTTCAATGATTTGAAACATTGAGTGTAAGTCAGAATTTATGAGTCAGGTTTCTAAAAGATTCATTTCTAAAGAAATCGAGGACAGGATGCTAGAGATTTTTTGGCAGTCACTGGCCTCTTGCTCGACAAAGGAAACCGTGGCTTCTTTCCTGGAAGATCTTTTAACTCCCACCGAAAAAATTATGCTATCTAAAAGAGTCTCTATTGCTCTGCTTTTATTGAAAGGTTACGATTACAAATCTATTAATAATATCCTCAAAGTCAGTGCTCCGACTATTTGGACAGTCAGTCTTTGGCTAAAAACAAAAGGCAAGGGCTACCGCATGGTCTTAAAAAGGATAATTCAGAATGAAAAATGGGATAAATTATGGCAAAACGTAGAAAAACAGATTCAAGACATTCTGCCTCCTAGGCCAGGAACGAATTGGGCTGAAGTCAGAAAAAGACAATGGGAGAAACGCCGCCAGCAACAAAAACCCTATTAAATTTCCATATTCATACCTCTTAATACCTCGTTTATATACTGACCGTACACCGTACCTGATCTGAATTCGCTTAAATGATTTGAAACATTTAAGTTGATTCATAAATTATCGTTCTTTTTTTTCATTGTTCTAAAACCATTTTTGATAACGATTTTCTCTTTGTCATCGGCAGGAAAAGCTTATTCGCCTTTGTAATGACCGAGTTTAACGACGCGGACGACGGAGACCTGCCATTCGCCTTCAATTTCAGCCCGGCCGAAACCGGCAATCTCCCAAAGAGAATGACCCAGTGGCTGGCAGGAAGAAACTTCACAGATAACAAGAAGTTGACTCGTGACTGTTTTTCTTTGCGGGTCGACTTCCTGATTCTCGATGGTGACCGGCTTATTCCCCCAGATTTCGAAAAAATAACGATAGGCATGATCCGAATTCTGGCCCGTAATTAAGGCAAAATTAAAGGGTTGACCATTCGTTTTGTCCAGAACAAAGCGGCTGATGGTTTTTGTCTGTAATAATTGACGATTAGGGGTAAACTTAAATGGCCTGCCTTCCCAATTAATCCAAGCTAAGATTCCGACAAAAAGAAGGGCAATTATTTTTACAGGCCGATATTTAAAGTGGAGAAAAAAAGAAGCTGTTTGCCCAACCAGTAAAAATGGCAGGGAAAACATAAAACCAAAATAATAATCATAAATTGGTTTTTTATAAAATCCGAAAAGAAAAACACCGACTGTCAACCAAAGAAAAAGAAGAACTCTCGCTTTATTGTTCTTTTTAAGAAAGAGGTAAAAGAAGATCGGTAAAGTCACCGCCATAACGAAGTAAGTTAACCAAGAACCCGAATTGGGAAAATAAGAAACTAATCTTCCAAAGAGCCGAAAGAGAACATCCCAACTAATAACCAAAAAATTTTGACCGGTAAACCCGGTTTCTCCGGAAGAGAAAATAAATTTAATAACGGTTTGCAGATTAGTAAAGCCATGACGAAGTTCAAAGGCTAAAAAGGGTGAAAAACCCACCAAAAAACCCAAAATCGCCAGAAAATAATATTTTATTTTGGTAAAATTCCGACCATAGATTAAAAAATAAATAAAGGCTACGGGGACGAGAAAAACAAAAAGGTAATGAAGCTGCAAACCAATGCCTAAAACAATCCCTAATAAAAATAAATAAGACCATTTTTGTTTTTCCACAATCAGCCAAAGAAGATAAATAAAGAGAGTCGAGAAAAACGGCACCAAGTTCGGATTCCACGAGGCGCGCGAATAGGCGATAACCAGGGGCGATAAAGTAAAAAGAAGAGCCGCCAAAAGACCAGCCCAAAGATTAAAAAGGTCCTTCCCTACTTTATAGACTAAAAAAATCGTTAAGATGCCAAAGAGGGCCACCATAACGGCAGGCCCCACAGGATCAAGTTTAAAAAGCCACAAAAAGGGCAGCATAAAATAATAGTAAATCGGACCTAAGAAAAATCCTCCCACCGAAGCCGTAGGCCCCAAAAGCGTCAATTTATGATCAACGATCATCCTTTTAACGACCAAAACATCTCTGCCCTCATCGCCCAAAAAGGTTAGATAGTCGGCGATTCGGTAAAGCCGAAGATAGGCCCCCAAGAGAAGAATGGCAAAAACTAATAACGGAAGAAGAAGTTTTTTAAAATTTATATTTCTTGTTCCACGTTCCATGTTTTAATGATTGGTCTTTTTCCAAATGACTCGAGAATAAATAAACCAACTGTAGGGAACAACAAGAAAAATAACGGCTCCGGCCATAAAGATCATTCGATATTGATCGCCGAAAAAATTAGTTCCCAAACCGACAACGATACCTTGAATAATGACGGCTCCTATCGAAGTAAAATTAAACTGAATAAATTTAGCAATGAGAGTTGTAATTTTACTTACTTTTTGATCATTAAAGGTCCAAAAATTATTAAGAGTAAAATTGGAGATAATGGCCATTTCTGCTCCCAGGGAAGCCGCCGGACCGGGTCTTAAACCAAATTTGTAAAAAATTTCCAGCCCTAGGGCGTTAATGACAAAACCAATCGTCCCGACGATAAAAAATTTTAAAAAACCGCTTTCCCAAAGTTCTTTTGTCCTTGCCGTAATCAGATATCTTAAAAGATTCGTAATATATTCCATGGGAGTCAGTTTTGATCGCCCGTAATATCTTTCGGAAAAAGTAATGGGGAATTCGGCGATCTTTGCCCCGTTTTTAAGACTCTTGTGCAGGAAAGCAACTTGAAAAGTATAGCCGCTGACGTTTTGAAGTTCATTTTTGGCTTTTTCAAAAAAATTCTTCTTAATCGCCCGGAAACCGCTTGTCCACTCGTGTATCCAAAAAATACCCAAAAGAGTGCGCACGATTAAATTCCCAGCTCTGCTAAAAATCTTGCGATGAAGTCCCCATCTTTTGGGGATGGAACCACCCTTTACATAGCGACTGCCGACAACGAAATCGGCCCCTTCCTCGATTTTTTTTAAAAACTCGGGGATTTTTTTAGGATCGTGAGAAAGATCAGCGTCCATTTGGACAATAATGTCGGCTCCAAGTTTTTGGATCGCATAATCCATACCAATAACCAAGGCTCTCCCCAACCCGACTTTTTCCTTATTTAAAAGTAAAAAAAGATTGTGATATTTATTTTTTAAATCTTTAATAACCGAAGCCGTTCCGTCGGGAGAAGAGTCGTCAACGACGAGAAGATCAAATTGATAAAAAGGTAATTTTTTAGCTACTTCTTGTATTTCCCTAATCAACTTCTCGATATTACCTTTTTCATTATAAGTGGGAAGAAGAACAACGACTTTCATAGTGATCGAAAATAGGCTATGGTTTGTTTTAATCCTTCTTCAAGACTGACTTTCGGCATCCAACCTAAAATTTGTTTAATCCGCGTAATGTCCGGCTGACGACGGGTTGGGTCATCTTCGGGAAGATCGGTAAATTTAATTTCTGAAGACGATTCGGTTAATTGTTTAATAAACTTGGCAAATTCCAGGATAGTGTGCTCTTCGGGATTCCCTAAATTAAAAACTTCACCCCTGGCTTTTTCGTTTTCCATAAGAATCAGAAAACCCGAAACTAAATCATCCACGTAACAGAAGCTTCGGGTTTGACTGCCGTCGCCGTAAACCGTAATCGGCATCCCCGAAAGCGCCTGAACCGTAAAGTTAGAAACAACCCGGCCGTCGTCTTTGTCCATGCGCGGTCCATAGGTATTGAAAATTCTGACGATTCTGGCATCAAGGTCGTCTTTCCTTACATAAGCCATGACCATGGCTTCGCCAAATCTCTTGCCCTCATCGTAACAGGATCTCACCCCGATCGGATTAACATTCCCCCAATAAGATTCACGCTGCGGATGCTGCTGAGGATTGCCGTAAACTTCACTTGAGGAGGCATATAAAAATTTCGCTCCGTTGGCTTTGGCAATTTCCAAAAGATTAAAGGTTCCTAAAGAATTGGCTAAAAGTGTTTCCGCCGGATATTTTTGGTATTGACCGGGACTGGCCGGCGAAGCCAGATGGTAGATAAATTGAACGCCTGATATTAAAGATTGGGAAGTTTTGTCTAAGGGTTTGGTGACGTCGCCCTCGACCAGATGGAATAAGGGATTATTTATCATGGGTTCTACATTTTTCCGGTTGCCGGTTATAAAATTATCCAAACAAATGACCTCGAGATCTTGAGCAAGAAGAGTTTCGCAAAGATGAGAACCGATAAAACCAGCGCCGCCGGCGATTAAACATTTAACTTTTGACATTTGTAATTTCTTAAACCCTGGCCCGCCAATAATTCAGAAGATCTTCCATGGTTTTTGCAAACGGAATTTCCGGCTTCCAGCCTGTAGCCTGACGAAATTTACTGCAGTCTCCCAAAAGAATAGAAACATCTGACGGTCGCAGCCGGGTTTGATCCTCTTTGACTTTAACCTTAACCTTGCTCATCTTTAAAAGCATATTTAACATATCGCTGACCCTAACCGCTTTTTCCGAACAGATATTATAGACTTCTCCCGGGCTGCCCTTTTTAACCGCTAAAAGATAAGCCCTAACCATGTCCCGAACGTCAGTCCAGTCCCGTTGTGATTCTAAATTGCCGACTTCAATGACGGGTTCTTTTTTCCCTTTTTCAATTTCGGCAATTTGTTTGGCAAAATTACTGGTGACAAAAACCTCGCCTCTTCTTGGACCGGTATGGTTAAAACCTCTGGTTCTTATAATTTTTATACCGTAACTTTGAAAATATTGATAACCCAAATAATCCATAGCCACCTTAGAAACCGCATAAGGAGACTGCGGACGTAGCGGATTCTCTTCCTTGATGGGAATTTCGTCAGGATGCACCAATCCGTACTCTTCCGAGGAACAGGCGATTTGAATGACTGGACTGATTTCCGCCCTCCTTAACGCTTCAAACAAATGAACGCTGCCGACAACATTCATTTCCATTGTCGTCGCCGGTGAAGCCCAGGATGTCTGCACAAACGACTGTGCCGCCAAGTGGAAAACATAATCCGGTTTAACGTTTATAAAAATGGAGTAAAGGCTGTGTGAATCTAAAATATCGGCATCGTAAAGCTTCAGCTTGTATTTGATGTCGTCAATATTATCGGTTTTACTCCGCGGTCTGGTGGTACCAAAAACCTCATAACCCTCCTTAAGAAGAAGTTCTGCCAAATGACTGCCGGCAAAACCTGTAATCCCAGTAATTAAAGCTTTTTTCATCTTCCGACTCCTTTATAAATAAAACCAAGTTTTATAATTTTTTCCGGATCGTAAATATTCCGACCGTCAACAATAATCGGCTGATTCATTAATTTTTTGATTTTAACCAAATCCAATTGTTTAAACTCATTCCATTCTGTCATAATCAAAAGAGCATCCGCACCTTTAACGGTTTCTTCGGGATTTTTACAGTATACCACATTTTTAAGAATTTCCTGGGCCTTAGAAATAGCAACCGGATCAAAGGCGCGAATTTTGACTCCCTTACTTTGAAGAGCCTCGATAACCTTAATTGAGGGCGCTTCCCGCATATCATCGGTATTAGGTTTAAAGGCAAGACCTAAAACCGCCACGGTTTTCCCTTTGACAGGATCAAGAAGTTTTATGACCTTATTAACAAAGTTCTCGGCCGCCTGCCGGTTAATTTCTTCAACTTCTGCAAAAAGGTTAACTTTTATTTGCGCTTTTTTAAACATGGCGTTTAAAGCTTTAACATCCTTAGGAAAACAACTCCCCCCATAGCCGACTCCGGGATTAAGAAAACTACGGCCCAGACGTTTATCCAAACCCACTCCGTCTAAAACCTGAAGGACGTCAGCCCCGACTTCTTCGCATAAAAAGGCGATGGCGTTGGCAAAAGAAATCTTGGTTGCCAAAAGCGAGTTAGAGGCGTATTTAATCATTTCCGCTGAAGGAATATTCGTTAAGACGAAATGTCCGTTGATGGGTTTATGAAGTTCCATAAGAATTTTTTGGGCTGATAACGAATCCGTTCCGATCACAATTCGGTCGGGTTGCAAAGTGTCAGCAAGGGCGGTCCCTTCACGCAAAAATTCGGGGACAAAAGCAACTTCAAGATCGGCCCCTTTGGGCTTAACCTTCTTGATAATTTCGGCAACTCTTTTGGTCGTCCCGACCGGCACCGTGCTTTTAACCACAATCACTTTTTGGCCTTTACCCAAATTTTTCCCGATCGTTTCGGCAGACGCATAAACCTGGGAAAGATCAGCCTCGCCGCTTTGAAGAGAGGGTGTACCAACGCAAATAAAAATAATGTCCGATCCGGAAATGGTTTCTTCGTAAGAAAGAGTGAACCTAAGTCTTTGGGCAGTGGCGTTTTTCCTAACCACCTCTTCAAGTCCGGGCTCAAAAAAGGGAATCATTCCCTTTTTAAGCTTTTCAATTTTTTCTTTGGTTCTTCCGACACACCAGACATCGTTGCCTAAATCCGCAAAAACCGCGGCGGTGACTAAACCAACGTAACCGTTGCCAATAACCGTTATTTTCATCGCCTTTGCCCTTTCAAAACCATTAAACCCTGCTTAAGGGTTAACATCTCAACTTTTAATTTTTTCAGTTTATCATTTTTTAATCTTAAAGAAAAGGGGCGAGGGGCTTTATTTTGGTAGTAAGTAATTCTGTCTATTTCTTTAATTAAAGATTTATCCAAAGAAAAGGTTTCGGCAAGAAGTTGGGCAACCTCAAAAGGCGTGTGGAAACTGCTGCCAACGACATGGAAAATACCTTCGGCCTCCTTAGCGATTAGGCAATCAATGGCGATGGCGATATCGTCAATAAAAGTCGGTGTCATGAACTGATCCGAAACCATTTTCAGTTCTTCGTGATTTTTGAGTTTTTCCAAAAGTCCCCTGACGAGGTCTTTTTTGGGAGCGAAATTAGCTCTGTAAGGAAAGGCTAACCGGCAAATTAAATAAGGTAAGCCGGAACTTTGAACGATTTTTTCTCCCTCATATTTGGTGACGGCATACCAGTTAATCGGATTGGGCATATCTTCTTCTTGGTAAAAATCCTTATTCCCGTCAAAAACGAAATCGGTTGAGATATAAATAAATTTCTTTTTTGTTTTTTGAGCCGCTTCAAGGAGATTCCTCGTCCCCTCAACATTAATAAGCCACGCGCTTCCTTGGTTTTTAAGTTCCCTGTCTTTTTCGCAGGCATCAACGTCGGTTTTAGCGGCAAAATGCAGGATTATTTTTGCTTTAGAAGCAAAAACGGCGTTTTTAACTTGTTCTTTATTGGTGATGTCAATACCGGTTTCATAGCTTAAGTTTTCAAATTCGTATTTCTTTTCCAGAAGTTCGACGATTCTTGAGCCGACCAATCCTGTTAAACCCGTCCCTAAAATAGAAGTTTTATCTTTCGCCATATTGCTTTTGGTAATACTTTTGATACTCTCCTGATTTAACTTTCTTCCACCAGTCTTCGTTGTTTTGATACCAAGCCACGGTTTTTTCAAGCCAACTGTCAAAAGCAAATTGCGGTTGCCAACCGAGCTCGTTTTTGATTTTTGACCAATCCAAAGCGTAGCGACGATCATGACCTGGCCTGTCCTTAACAAATTCTAAAAAGCTTTCGTCTTTGCCTAAGATCTTTAAAATTTTCTTAATGACACTTAGATTATTAATATCTTCTGTTAAACCGCCAACGCAATAGGTCTCCCCGAGTTCTCCTTTTTCCAAAACCAAATCAATGGCCCGACAATGATCTTCAACATAAAGCCAATCGCGAACGTACAAACCGTCGCCGTAAACCGGAACTTTTTTACCCTCTAAAAGATTCGTAATGGTTAAAGGAATAAATTTTTCCGGAAACTGGAAAGGACCGAAGTTATTAGAACAATTCGTGATTGTGACCGGCAGATTAAAGGAATGAAAGTATGCTCTGACCAGATGGTCAGACGCGGCTTTGGTTGCGGCGTAAGGACTTCTGGGATTATAGAGAGTTTTTTCGTTAAATTTATGAGGATCGTCAAGCTTTAAAGAGCCGAAAACCTCATCGGTTGAGACATGATGAAACCTTTTAACGTTATTTTGCAGGGCATTTTCCAAAAGAATCTGCGTGCCCAAAACATTGGTTTTAACAAAAACCGCAGGCGTCAAAAGCGACCGGTCCACATGAGATTCGGCGGCAAAATGAACGACAATGTCGGTACCCTTTATAACCCTGCTCACCATTTCTTGGTCGCTTATATCGCCTTTAATAAATTGGTAATTGGGGTTATCTTTGATAGATTCTAGATTAGCTAAATTCCCGGCGTAAGTTAATTTATCAAAATTGATGATTTGATCCTGGGGATGATTTTTGAGCCAATATAAAATAAAATTGGCACCAATAAAACCAGCTCCGCCGGTCACTAAGATTTTCATAAATTTTTTATTTTTCGACTTTTTCCGCCCAATAACGGCTGGCTAAATAGAGAGTTTTAAAAGTCCCGGCATCAGACCAAAAGCCGTCAAGCTTAGCCCAACGTAATTTTCCTTCACGAAGATAACAATTATTGACATCCGTTATCTCCAGTTCCCCCCTGTCTGAAGGTTTAATACTTTTAATATGAGAAAAAACTTTATTGTCGTAAAGATAAAGACCGGTCACCGCAAAATTACTTTGCGGTTTTTTGGGTTTTTCCTCAATCGCCATAATTTTTTTAGAATCTTCTTTGTCAAAAACCGGCACGCCAAAACGCTCGGGATCCGGAACCTCTTTTAGGAAAACCATCGCCCCGTCTTCAAAAGACTTAACCTGCTCGGAAATATCAACATCGGTCGTATTGTCGCCTAAAATGGCCGCGATTGACTCCCCGTCAGCAAAATCCTCAGCCAAAGCCAAAGCCTGAGCGATCCCTCCTTCTTTTTCCTGATAGGCAAATTCTAAATGCTTAACTCCTAATTGTTTACCGTTTCTTAAAACCTGAATAAAATGACCGGCGTGAGGTCCGCCGACAACCACCAAAATTTCCGAGATATCGGCCCGCAATAAAGTTTCCAGAGGATAAAAAACCATGGGTTTATTGTAAATAGGTAAAAGATGCTTGTTCGTGGCGTAAGTTAAAGGATAAAGCCTGGTTCCCAAGCCTCCGGCTAAAACAACCCCTTTCATAGTAAAATCCCTCCTAATAAAATGATACTTAAGAGCCCAATAAGCGTATATTCTATCACAATTTTTAAATTTAGGTTCTTTTCCCAAAGATGATGAAAAATTCCCCAAAAAATGTAAGTTAGGGCCATAAGGAGGGAAATTTGAAATTTAACGATTTTATCGGGATGATAAATAAAACAAGTCACGCCTAAACCTATTAATAAAACTAAAATCAGATAATGCCAAAAATGAGTTTTAATTTCTTCCATCATATAATCACTCCTTGACTCGTCACCCAAAGAACCCCCAAAAGAGCTCCCAGGAAAATCAAATGAGCCAGGTTATGACCGCTGACTCTCACAATCCGTCGACGCCAGATAAGAATACCGTCCGAAGCTAAAATGAGTAATAACCCACCGGTTAAGAGACTGGCTAAATTTTTAGAAGTGGCAAAAAAATTAACTAAGGGATGACGCGAAACGCCGGCGACCCTAAGAGCCGAAAGGGCCATCGGCGGAAGATTCTGGCTGATAATAACGGGTCTTTCTGTGGGAGAGGGTGAGGGTTCCAGGGTGGCCCCAGGTGAAGCGACGGCTTCAGACGGCGAGGTTGGTAACGGTGTTTGGGTTTGGGCGGCCCGGGGCGAAATCGTGACGGGTTTTTGGACCAAAGTGTTCCGTTGTCTGGCGCCAAACATCTGCACAACCAAAGTTGTCTCCTCTCCTCCTAACCGATTATTAACCACGGCAAAACCGATTTCCTGATATTCTCTTTTTAAGATATTTTCCTTATGTGAGGGCGAACCCATCCAAGCCGACACAACCGATTCGGAATCGTTAAAATCACGGGCCAGATTTTCACCGGCGTAAAGATATTGGTAACCGGCCTGACTTATAAAAACCCACGGCGTTGTCCCGTCCGGAGCGTTATGAGCCCAATAATTTTTACTGAACATATCATTGGCTTTAGCCAAAGCGGCGTCTGAGAGTTGACCGTTTAAAGAAACCGGCTGCAAACCTGCCTCCGCCCTTCTAAGATTGGTTAAATTTAAAAGTTTTTCGACATTAATGTCGGTCGCGTAACCTAAAATATCGGGCCGTGTCAGTTTCAAAACCCTGAAGGAAAGCTGCAGTAATAAAAAAAGCGTTATGTAAAAAATTAAAGCGGAAAAATGAAGCGTTTTTGGACGAAAATTATTACTTTCGTGGGGCAAAAAATAATGAGCAGCCAAAGTTTTCATGTAGATATATTATATCGAAGATAAATGAGTGAAACAAGAAAAGCATCTTCGATTAATTCGTTTCACTCATTATATGGCCAAAAGTTGTCTTTGGTCAAGCAAAAGAAGCTAGCGGCAGATTCCTGGCAGGAGCAAACACCACCATGGTTTTTGGTTTTCTGAAAGCGAACTTACTTGTGAGGCAACGCTCGGCACAAAATCGGTTTTGACGGGGTTATTAATCACTTCCGCTCCGGCTGTTTTCGGTTCGGAAGAAGGCAAGGCGATCCCTGGAATGGCGGCTATAGCCTTATAAGCGTTAATTCTGCCTTTTAACCAATAATTACCGGTTCCGGCAATTTTATCGGTATTTTCCTCAATCAGATTACGAACTTGACTGGAGGAAAGAGTCGGATCCGCGCCGAACAAAAGACCGGCTAAACCTGAAACCAGGGGCGTGGCCATCGAAGTTCCCGAACCCAAGTCATAGTTTAACTGTTTGTTAATTTTATAAGTGTGGTTGGGAAAGGTGGAAAAGATGTTCACGCCCGGCGCCGCCAGATCGACCCAACTGCCGAAACTGGAAAAATCGGCTTTCTGATCGTTCTCGTCAGTCGCGGCCACGGCCAAACAATTTTTATAATAAGCCGGGTAGGTCGGCGATTTGTTCGCCGAGTTGCCGGCCGCACACGCCAAAACCACCCCTTTCCCCCAGGCATAATCAACCGCTCTTTCTAAAGTTTTGGAACGATTCTGACCCCCAAGACTTAAATTAATAACCTTAGCGCCGCTGTCAGCTGCCTTATAAAGGCCTTCGGCAATCCAGGAATAATAACCAAAACCCTTATCGTCCAAGACTTTAAACGATAAAAGACGCGCGTTAAAACCTAAACCGGCAATCCCTAAAAGATTATTGGTCTCGGCGGCGGCAATACCGGCCACGTGGGTCCCGTGACCGTAAAGATCATCGTTAGTTTGACTTGAAGTTAAATTAACCCTTAAGTCAACTTTATTTTTCAAGTCTTCGTGATCCTCGTCAATGCCGCTGTCTAAAATAGCGATTTTGGCACTTTGCGAACCCTTATTGATATCCCAAGCCTCGGGCGCCAGAATTTTGCCCAAAGACCATTGTTTACTAAAATAAGAGTCATTGGGCACAAAACTGCCATAAGCTTGCGCTAAATAATCCGGTTCGGCGTATTCAACGAAAGGATTTTTTTCAAAATTCTTCAGATGTTTGTCAATGTCCTGATCGGGAATTTTAATGGTAAAGGTCTGGGGTAAAGATAACTTCCGTTCAATGCCTAAGCCTAATTTCTTACTGACTTCATCTATCTGTTTCTCATTAACCTCATCCTGAAATTTAACGATAATTTCGTCCGTGGCTGATTCTGTCTTTTGGGCCAAAACAGGCGAAGGGAAAAGGAGAAAAAAGCTTAAAACTAAAAAGATTTTCTTAAACATAAAAATAACAATGTTAAATTAATATAATAAAAAAGATTCTTTGTCAATGGAGCAAAATTATATAGGATTAGTGTCTGGAAATGACTTCAACCAAATCAATTCTTTCTTGCTGAAGATAATCATTTTTAACCCATGAAAGGTCTAATTCAACTTTCTTAACGACCTCTTTTCCGGGTTCTGACTGGTAGATGACTTCACCAAGCGGCGAAACTACCAGGGAGGGTTGTGTTTGAGGCACCTCGGCATTATTAACACTACAAACAAAATATTGATTTTCAAAAGCTCTGGATATTACCAAATGACTTTTGAGAGAATCTCCGGGTTTAATGGCATTATTAAGATGAAAAACTACTTGTGCGTCTTGTTTTTTTAAATATTTCCACTGCTCGGGAAAAACAAGTTCTCTGCACATTTGTATACCGAATCTGACGCCATTTTCTTCATAAACTTCTAATTTATTCCCTTGCTTAAAATGTTTTCTGTCTAAAGTAGCCAGATTATTCTTAAAATAATATTTTGTTCCTGATTTGCTAACAATAACCGTGGCATTATACCAATCATTAGTGAATTTATAAGCAGTCCCAAAAAGACAGAGACAATTTTTTTCTTTAACAACAGCTTCTATTTTTAAAATCCCCTCTTTTATCTCTTTAAAATTAAGCTGTCCCGGGTAATTATCGTCTTCTGGATAGTAACCAGACAACATGCCTTCAGGAAAAACTATCCATTCATTTTTTTCTGAACCATAAATGATTTTTAAAATTTTATTAAGATTATGGGCTATTTTTCTTGTTACTATAAGCTGAGCAATTTTAACTATCATTAACTGAATTATAGCAAAAGGCTTTATCTTTCCCAAAGAAGAGCATTACGAAGAGCGGCGGGAGAAAAAGTAGAAAGCTAAAGCTAAAAGTCCTAATCCGCCCAGAACCCAAATTAACTTACTGCCTCCGCCTAAAATACCGTTCGTGGCGCCGGTATTCGTCCCCGACGATGGCTGTGTCCCCGCTTGAGGCTCTGCTCCGGCCGCTGGACTGCCTTCGGTTCCTTGTCCGAGCACTTCTCCGCCGGCCACACCACCGGCCACCGGTAAGGGCTGGGTCTCTCCGGCTGATTGGGTTCCCGGCGAGGGTGAAACTTCAACATAAGTTATTGAGCCGCCGTCGCCGACTAAATCTGAAGCATTCCCGGCTTTATCAATGGCGCGAAGAGCATAATAGGTTTCTCCACTCCAGGGAATACTATTATCAAGGTAATTTATGTCTTCGTTCGGCACTCCGCCTCGTTCTCCAATTTTCGTTCCGTTGTCCGCTGTAAAGTCACGCTTGTCAGAACGGTAGATAAAAACTTTATAAAAATCGCTACTGTCCGGATTTTTCCAGAATATTTTAAAGGCGTTGGCCCCGGCTCTGTCTTTACGGTAATTAGTGGGTGTTTTGGGATTGTTCCAATCAACCGTTGTTGAAGTTTCGCTTGATGCTGATTCTCCTCCGCCGGTCGCCGCCACTTTAAAATAATATTTTCCCTGCTCATTGACGATCGCGGTGGTTGTTTCGATTGAACCGGTTTCGCCGTTTAATAAACTCCCGAAAGCCAGTTCCGGACCACCCTCTTTATGATAATAAAATTGGGCCTGAATCGGCTCGCCCTTAGTTTGCAGCGCCGTATAGGAAAGTTTAAAAACCGGGGTGTTTTTATATTCGGGTAAAGTGGTGATTTGCACGGTCAAATTAGCGGCTTGAGCCGGTTTCGCGTAAGTTAAACCGAAAAGCAACGGTGCGACCAAAATCATCATCTTGATTAATTTTCTTAATTTACCCAGGTTTTTCAAAGCCAAGCCCAGGAAAATCATTAAAATAGCTAAGATCAACCAGCCTGTTTCCGCTCCGGTCGCGGCGCCTAAAACTTTTCCTGTTTCAGTTGAGGCTCCCAAAACTTGCTGGATTGTTCCGCCAATACCGGCGGAAAGACTGACTCCGGGTATTAAGTTAACCCAAGACCAAGCCGGATCAGTATAAGTTTTGTAATTATCCGCAGCATTTAAAACCCGATTATTACCCCAGGCCAGAGCGACATTAGGATATTTGCCTTCCTGTAAACTGCTGTCTGTTTTGGCTTGATAAGTGATCGTCACAATCGCATCCGGATTAAGATTTCCCAAACTCCAAACAATATTTTGACCGGTAACTGTCGGTTCAGAAGCGCCAGTCGTACTGCTTGCCACATAACCAAACCCAATCGGTAAAGTATCCCGAACCGAAACATCTCTAGCGATAATTTTTGAAGTATTGGTTACGGTTAAAGTATAAGTTACGGTTCCTCCCGGACCCATTGAACCAAGAATATTATTAATTTTACTTAAGGTCAAAGTTATTGGCTGAAGTTCGTTACCAAAATTCGTGCAAAAAGGCTGTCGAACGAGATTAGTTACGAATTCGCCACCACGTGGCTGACCGTTACATTCCTCACCACCGTAAGAAGACCCGGAATTAATCGTCAAATCGTAGTAATTCGGATCAACCGGCCAAGTTTGATCCCAACCCGGTTGAGCGGTTTCGGTCAGACGATAATTACCAGCTCTTAATCCGGTAAATTCAAAGTAACCATTATCATTTGTCTGCACACAATTACCATTATCCTGCTCGGTAAACCTAAAGGTCGGTTCTTCACTCGGGCTTAAACAAATTTCCCAACCACTTAAGGCCGGTTCTCCTTCATCCCAAAAACCATTACCATTATAATCATCCCACTTCCAGCCACTAACTTCTCCTAACTTGAAGTTGCCAAAATTCATATCAGTTGTTTCTTGACCGGGATTAACGACAACCGTCTGACAATCGGAATCTGTCGGTTGAGTTCTTTGCCAACCTTTTTGAGATTCTTCACAAACCTGATAAGTTCCGGAAATAACGTTTTCAAAGGTGTAAGTTCCGCTTTCCGTCGCTGTTGTCGTCGTTCTCAAAATCGTGCCTTCGATATCCTTTAATTGAATTGTCCATTCCGATAACCCTCCTTCATTTTCTTCTCTAGAACCATTAACATTAATATCCTCGTATTTCAAACCGGAAATCGAACCGTAATGAAGATTGCCGAAATTTTTACCGGTGTTATCTCTGTCTCCGGAATGATTAATAATCGCTTTCCGGCATCTTGGAGCTTCATCGGTTGCTCGCGACTGATTGGCAAAACCCTCTTTTCCTCGAGGATCAGTCTGAATCCACCCTGATGGTAAAACTTCACAAAGGTAATATGTTCCCAAAGACAAACCATCAGCGCGATACTGACCGGTGATTCCGGTGTGTCCAGTTATTAATTCATCAACTTTATTCCAACCCTCTTCTGCCGCTTTGTAAACTCTGATTGTCCATTGATCTAAATAAGGCTCTCCCGCGTTATATTTACTATTATCATTTAAATCTTCATATTTTTTGCCTTGGATCATTCCTAATCTGAAATTACCAAACTTAATGATTTTTTCCTCTCCCAAGGTCAAATCAACGTTCTGGCAAAGATCGGTCGTGTTCGTCCAACCCTCCGTTAAGTTTTCTTCTCTAACTGAATATTCTCCCGGAACCAAATTGGGAAAAACCGCATTCCCGTTTTGGTCGGTGTCCTCCGTTCCTTCCCCAATCATTTGACCTCCACAGTCGAAACCCTCGTAAACTCCCATTTCCCAACCAGCTAAACCACGATCATTACCGTTTTCCAAACCATCCTGATTATTATCTTCAAATTTATGAGCCGTAATTTGACCTAACTTGGTATTGATAAAAGTACAGGTGCCTCCGTCTTCGGTAACGGTCAAAGTCGCGGATCGGTCTTCGGTATTTAAATCACTGCATAATCCGGCCACTGATTCGGCTTGATAGGTTAAATCATTTTCCGAACTTTCCCTCACCCTATAAGTGCCAACCGGAATAACGGCGTCCTGACCGGTAATAAAAGATCCATCAATTCCGTCTATAGCAAATGACCAAGAGTTAGGTGAAGCGTCTCCTTGAGAAACGACTTTTTCAAAGGTAACTCTTCCGTAAGTTGTGGCCGGAGCATTCCCAAAATCTTTACCGGTTGCGTTTGATCCTTGAGTTATTGTCCAGTAACCGTCAGGCATTGGATAAGTTTGGGTGTAGCCGTTTTGCGTTACCTCACCGATAATGACATTGCCAGAAATGTTGGGCAAAGAAAACGTATAATTACCGGAATCATCAGTTAACGTCTGGGTAATTACTTTATAGATCTCAACATGCAAAGCTCCCGTATCGTTGCTTGGGTAAAAATCACTGATTTGAAATTTAAGAGCCGCGCCGCTACCGGTTACCATCTGCCAATAAACATGGCTTGCATTGTACGCTCCCCAATTCGGCGAAGTTCCGTCGATCTGCAAATCAAGCAGGGTTGGCCCGTAACTTTCGTAATGCTGAACATAATCCGTCCAACCGGTATTGGGCGCGCGTTTGGAATATTTGGCGTCGGCCGTAATCCCATCACCCGCGTCATAGGTGTTGGAAACCCTAATGGCATAAGCGATCCCGCTATTTAATACAGGCGAAGTAACTTCAGGCGTATTTAAAGCCTGGACATCGCTTTCCCATGCTTTCTGTCCGACAAAAATCGTCCAATCCGAAAGACCCGATTCTCCTTCATCTTTAATTCCATCCCCATTTAAATCATTGAATTTCACCCCAGTGATTTTCTTATTAAGCGGATCGTTTTCAAAATTATAAGTTTCCTGTCTATTTACTTGATAAACACCACCTTCTGGGGCAACTTGAATCCACCCTGGACGAGAACCTTCAGCAACATAAATTCCATCATTAACTACCTCACAAATCCTTCCAAATTCATAACCACCTTCTTCATCGGTCGGGGTCTTGGAAATAATTCTGTAGATGTTAACCGTTAATGAACCAGAATTGTCCCCATACCCGCTGTCCCAAATGCTAAAGTTGGCCGGTGAACCACTGCCGGTATAAATTGTTGAGTAACGATGAGTGGGATTATATTCGCCCCAATCAATGTTTGAACCACTGATTAAGACATCTAAGGCATTCGTCCAGACTGGTGGAAAAACATCCTCTCCTTTTTTCCATCCCGGCCCATAACTCCAATCTGGTCTATCTGAATATTCAGCATCGGCTTGGCCAGAACTTCCACCGGCTCCTGGAGTAATATAAGTATAAGTTCCCGAAACTTCTACATAATAATCTTCACTATTGTTAAGGGAAACCGAAGAAGGATAACTGTTACCATTAGGCAAAACATTAACAGTGTCAATTTTTTCCAGAAGATAAATTGGCCAATCTTCGACTCCTTCTTCGGTGTCAGCATTTATTTTCCGCCCGGAAATTTCACCACACCACTTACATTCGTATCCCAAAGCTTCTACCCAGTTAACGGCAATTTGACCCCATGTTTGACATCCTGACCAAATCGTGTTGGTAGCATGAAGTCGAACATTTATATCACCAGTTAAATTAGGAACTGCAACCTCAATCGTGTTCCAAAGCTCGGTACTATCTAAAACATCAGTGTAGTGAGCCGTTAAAACTCCATTGACATAAACATCATAATCATCAAAATTTGAAAGACCATCTAAAGCCCGAATTTTGAGTTTATTAACATATTTGTTACCCGCATGAATGACAAAAGAGGCATCTCTTTCTACTTCACTTCCACCACATTCAGTATTTCCTACAATTAAGCCGAAAGCAGGAACGGGCGTTCCGTCTCGCCCGCCATAATTCCCCGTCCCCGGATCAGCTCCCCAACCGGAAGCATTATGAGCAATTTCACTGTCACTATTCCCCAAATCAATAGAATCTACCAGTCCATCATTAGTTGGCTCACCAACCTCACAAATACCACTTTGTTCGATTAGCTCACAGGAAGAATTGCAAAGAAATCCTTCTTGCCCATTATTCGCCTGCCCATAGTCACATTTCTCGCTTGACTGATTAACAATTCCGTCTCCACAATAAGGACGAGTACAATCATATCCGGAAACTTCTGCCCAGTTAACTGTCACTTGTCCCCAACCGTTACATCCTCCCCAGGCCGGATCGGTTGACTTCAGTGTCACCATCACTGGACCCTCTAACCCATTTCCGGAAGGACCAGGCACTGGAAATATCTGTGTTCCCCAAATCTCTCCACCTTGACCGTTATCTTTATAATGCGCCAGGAAATTCCCATTGACTAAAACATCAAAACCGTCTGTTCCGCTAATACCATCAAGCGCTCTAATACTCAATGAAGTAATATATTTACCAGTTTGCCCTATGGTAAATCCTGCCGTTGCCGAAGTTGGACTAATACATTCATCGCTTCCTGGACCAACTACCATCCCGACCCATTCATGACCATCCCATCCTCCATAGGTAGAATCTGAAGGATTTCCGTTCGCTGGTCGCCAACCATTCCTATTAAACGGATCACCATTATTTCCGTCAATATCAATCTTTTGAGAAAAGGTTTGAATTTGGGATTGATTTGGACAAGAAGAAGTTGCGTTGTTCCACGTACACGAAGTGGAACAAGAAGTTGTAGAACCGTTATTTTGCCCGAAATCACACTGTTCACCTGAGTCTAAAATTCCATTACCGCAGAGTTGTTGATCTGGATCAACTTGATAATTATCTTTTTTGTTCTCAAAATCAACGCCATATTCGCCACAGTCGTTATTGGCAACTGTGTAAGCGTCAAAACAAAAGCCGCCATTTATATCTGTTTGACGAGATCCTGAAGCTACGATTTGATTCGGATCACAAGAAGCTCCCTCTGGTTTACCTTCAATATTCCAATCGTAGGAAGTATTCGGGTTGAAACCACTACCGTTGATATAAACATGATGACCTTTGGGATAATGATTTATATCTTGCTGGTCTGTTCCACAACTTCCATCTGTGGTCCAAATTGACCCACTACCTCCATTTACCGACGTATCAGCATCAGTAAATGTCGTTGCGGCGACAATTCTATCACCATCTTTGATTTCGGCTTTATAATTCGGCCTGTAGGTTCCGTCTAATTGGTAAGAATAGAAAAGATTACCTTTATCATCTGCTGTCACTTTGGTTTCGAAATTAACCGAAGGCAAGTCTTGGGAAGTAATAATTAAGGTGTAGCCTTTATTTGGCATAAAGCCCGTGCCGGTGATTAAAACCGTATCCGTCGGCGCGTAGTCGAGTTTGTCGGTGACAATTTTGGCGCTGCCTTCGGTTTGGAAATCTAAGTCGAGTTTGTCAATCGAGGCGGCCTTGGTATCTTCTAAAATAATCGCTGCTAAATGGCCGTTTTCTTTTGGTTCCGGAGTAGTTGTGGGTTCGGGCGAAGTTGTGGCTTGGGTTTGATCGCCGTTAACTTGGGGCGTGCTGCTTGCGGTTTCTTCTGGTGGCGCCTGCGGTTGATTGGCAGGAGAAGTCGTTTCCGGTTTTGGAGCTTCTGAAGGCTGCGGACTATTCGTCAGTTCCGGTGTCACGCTTGGTTTAACCGTTATCTCCGGCGTCGGACTCACGTTCGGGGTTGGACTTACTTTTGGAGTAATTTCCGGTTCGGGAGAAGAAGTTATCGCTGGTGTCTCTGTTGGTATTGGTGTTGGTTCAGCCGTAACGGTCGGTTCCGGTGTCGGCGTTGCCCCTTGAGAATAAACCGGCTGATATAAAAAAATGCCGCTGGAAATTTGGAAAATTAAAGAAAAAATAGAAAAAACGGAGAAAATCCTTTGCAGTTTTTTAAGTTTCCTTTGACTTAGGTTAAGAAAACTGACCATAAAAAATCTTCTGGGCAGAATTACGGTGATTATATAATTAAAAATACGGGTTGTCAAGACTGCCTCATTTTTTGGCCAAAACCAAAAGACGATAAAGAGTGGTTCCGGCTGGATAACAGGTTTGCAAAGTTAAAGTTTCTCCCTGAAGATTTTGTAATGTTTCGGCGACTTTATCGGGACTGACAATTTTTTTATCGGTTACCCTATAGGCGTATTTAAGAGAATTATAGTAAACGATAATCTCGTCATTTTTTTCCAGTTTGGAGATGAGATAAAAAACGGCGTTATAACGACTGACGTTTAAGGGCGTATCGCTTGAATGGCCGAAAATAAAAACATTACCCGTCTCATTTGGCAGGATGCTTCCCTTAGCGTGAGCCACGCCTTTGGTTAAAATCGGTAAATATTCCTGAGGGTTGTTCGCATCAACGTTGCTAAAAACTTTCACATTGAGTTCCAGCTTAGGGATAACCAAACCGAATTCTTCGGAAACCGGGGTTATTGTTTTGGGAATGGTTAATTCTTTGCCTCTTTTATTTTCCAGGTTTCGGTAGCGGATTTCCTCATTGACAATCGGCCAATAAACTAAAGCCAAAATAAGAAGACCTCCGCCAAGCAAAATCAGCCAGACATAATTTAAAACCTTAGTCATATTTCGGTTCCACCGGTTCGCCGAGTTTACCCCCGTTTAAGGGGATTTTTAAAGCCCAGCCTAAAGTTTGGGCAACGGTTATTCCGACGCGAATCCCGGTAAACGAACCTGGCCCGGTTTCCACTTCAATTTCTGTTAGGTCTTCTAATTTAGTTTTATTCTTTTTGAGGATTTCGTCAACTAAAGATAAAACTTGTTGCGATTTATCAGGACCCGTCGCTTTTTCCAAACGCTCGTGATTTAACCCGACAATCGTTTTCTGATTATCTCTGGTGTCAATATAAAGTTTATTGCTCATAATCTTTTATCGGTTCTCCTGATACTATGATTTAAATCATAGTATCAACGGCACCCTGGCGGATGATTTTCCAAGGCTTAACCGAACAATCAAGAACCGTCGAGGCTTTTTTTAATGAACACTCGCCGGGCAAGACCAAATCGACTAACTTAACTAGCTCTGGATCCAAATCGGTAAATTTATAAGGCGTCGGCCGCCCATGAAAATTGGCCGACGGACCTAAGATAGGAACGTTTATACTATATATAATAGATAAGGGAACCTCATGGTTGGGCATCCTCACGCCCAAAGTTTGATTTCCCCCACGCACTAAGGGAAGGACTTTTTCAGGCCGGCAAGGCAAAATTAAGGTCAGAGCTCCCGGCCAACAAGCCCGCATTAAGGCTTGAACCTTTTCATCAATCGGCTGCAGGTAGCTTTGCGCCATTTCCCTGGATCCGACTAAAACCGGCGTAGCCTGGAACTTAGGCCGCTTGCGAATTTTAAAAAGTCTGGCCACGGCGCAAGCATCATCCATCCGGCAACCAATACCAAAAGCGGTATCTGTTGGGAAAATAACAAGGCCGCCGTTTTTGATAATTTCAACGGCTAATGGTAATTTTTCGTTCGTTTTCATTGACAATTTCAAAGTTTATCTCAATTCTTTCTTTAGGCAAAAGATTTTTGGCTTTTTCGGCCCATTCAATAACAACCACATTTTGGGGATTTTCGATCATTTCCCGAAATCCTAAATCGGCAATCTCCTCGCTTTTTTGAAGCCGGTATAAATCAAGATGATAAAAATTCGGGTATTCTCTAACGATTAAAAAAGTCGGCGACAAAATCCGCTGTTTGATCCCTAAACCACGGGCCAAGCCTTGAACAAAAGTGGTTTTCCCGCTGCCTAAATCACCGTAAAGGCAAATTATGCCGCCGCTTTTTAAATCCTGAGCGAATTTTTCACCCAATTTTTGAGTTTGCTCGGCGCTTTTGGTAAAAATAATTTCCATATTATTAACCAAGCTAAAATCATCCCGACAGCGTCGGTTAAGACGTCAATTATATCAGGAGTTCTGGTCGGAACAAAAGCCTGATGCAATTCATCGGAAAAAGCGTAAAAAATCCCAAAGATTAAAGAGGCGGCGACCTTTTTACTGGCCCGCCAGGTTAAAAGAAATAAAATTCCGTATTCGCCCAGATGAACGAAATACGGCAAAATAATATCCAAAATTGTCCCTGTCGGCGGCTTGACTCTTAAAGACGAAAGATAAAAAATAACAACACACCAAAGAAAAACCGGCGACCAAAGCAAGGCGAGTTTTTTGATCATGAGCTTATTATATCTTCTTTTCTTCTTAGCCAAAAGGCCGAACCCACCATCCCCACGATTGCTAATCCGGCTAAACTCAAAAGAATTTTCGGCAAATTATTTGTTTTTGGTTGAGTTGACAACGAAGAAGCAGTGGCCGGATTTTCCGTTAATAAACCCGCGACCGTCCCGGCACTTGAAGCCGTATTTTCTGCCAGTAAAGCCGAGCTCGTCGAAGCTCCGGTTATTAAAATTTGTCCGGTCGGGGTTGGCGTTACTGATAATGTCGGTTTAGGTGTCGGTGTTGCGGTTGGTTTAGGGGTTACCGTCGGTTTGGGCGTTGCCGTCGGTTTCATTGTCGGTGAAGGAGAAGGCGTGGGCGTTGGAGTTGGGGTTGGGGTAGGTGTGAGAGTTGGAGTCGGCGTAGATATAGGTCCAGAATTTGACATTCCCTTAGTTACTGAAGACAAAAGCACGAAAGCACCAATTCTATCTGGGTAACGTCCGATAGAAACGTCATTCCCAGGGTTGGTCGTGTATTGATATTGATCAACGATATTTCCAGCCGCATCAAACAAAACGATATAATCGCCCGAGTTGTTTAAAAAAGTATTTATCTCAATATAAGGGTAAGTTGGGTTATCAATATTTAAATTGGTTAATAGTTTTTTATGACTACCAATATCATTGGTAAAATCAGTGTCGTCATCGAGCCAATAAGATTTAAGGTAGTCGGCACTGGCTGAGGCATTGTAAAACTCAACCCATTCTGTTGAAGAATCTGGTACAAATTCATTAATGGCAATATCATTGCTAGCCAGAACTTTTTGAGAAAAAAGAAAAGAAAAAGCTAGAAAAAAGAAAAGAACGCTAATAAAAAAAGTCAACCATTTGAAACCTATCATCTTCTCTTTCTCTGATACTATGATTTAAATCATGATATCAGGACTAGAAGGGTTTTGACTGGCGTTTGGTTTTAAGCTCCTGATTTAAATAGCGCCAGGTCGCACTTCCCTTTCCTTTACTCACGACTTCCGTTAACGACTCTCCGACTTTTGCCAGAAAATCTTTGACTTGTTCTTCTTTTAGGATTTTATTAATAATTTTTTGATAACCCTCTCCGCCGTATTTTCTCATCATGCTTACCTTGGCAACGGTCGTTAGACTCACGCGTAAAATCCTACTGATTTGTCTAAATTCATATTTCTTTTCCAGAAGGAAGGCAATCGCCAGTCTTTTGGAAAGCATAATCTGTTCGGCCGGGGAAAGAAAATCTTTGATAAACTGCTTGGCTTCGTCACCGGTTTTAATCTCAACCAGGCTCTTAAAAAAGATGTCTAAAATTCTTTGGTAAACATTGTCCGTAATCGGATATTTAGAGACTTGTGTCATTTATCTATCACCTGCTTTCATGATTTAAATCATAGTATCAGAAAATAATAAGAAATTTTACTGGACGTGCAGATAAAAACTAATTAAGCTGTCTCCGTGATCTATGTAAACGATATTAATAACACTGGAACCGCATAATTGCGAAGACTTAAAAAGTGTTCCGTCGGCAGGAGCCTTTATCACGTCCGATGAGGAAGTTATCATGTCAAGTCCCGTATGTACTCCTCCTGAATACTTATATCTCCATGAATAAGGCGTCTGGCCAAAAAACTGGGTAATTCTGATCGGGTCATTAATCGGCCAAGGCCAGTTCCCATTTCCGACATTGACGTTGCCAGCATTATTCTGATCATCTTCGACTGTTTTATTTTGCAAATAGGCCATAGGGTCTGTCCAACCATTATTTTTTCTGATTTCAAAATGTAGGTGTTTTCCTGTCGAACATCCCGGATAACCCGTATTGCCGACCAAAGCAATCACATCACCTCTTTTAATAGGACCAACTTTGGTCCCGGCAACCAAGGCCTGTTCAAGAGCTGCTTTTTCTGCATAAGCCTGCGCTAACTGTTGTTGATATTTTTTCTCATCATTCCTAGTCACTTCAAGCAAAGTTTCCTTCTCTTTTTTTTGCCGGGCCAATTGGTTCGTCTGGTCAACGAGCTGACGCCTTAAATTTTCCTGCTCCAATTTTTTCGCTTCCCTAACCTGTTTTTGATCGCTGTAGTCGCTTTTCGTCAGCTGCATTTCCAAAAGCAATTTTTTATCGTGGGTCTGAACGATCCTTATGTATTTTAATCTGGTCAAAAATTCCGAAAACCCGCCGGAGGAAAAAAGCAGTTGAAAAGATGACGCGTTGCCGCGTTTATAAGTTTCCACAATTCTGGCTAAAAGAACTTTCGAAAGTTGATCCAAAGATTCTTCAAGTCGGTCAATCTTTTGACTCAAAGAGTCAATTTCCTTGATCAGCTGACTGATTTTTCTTTGCGTTTCGTCGATTTTTAGGGTCGTTAATTTAATTTGATTATTCATGTAGGCAACTTGCGAAGTCAGGGTTTTTTCGCGCGTTTGCGCTTCCGCCAACTGTTGCTCCAGTTGCTGAATTTGTTTCGTTAATTCTGAAGGGTCCTGGGCAAGAGCCGGACGACCTGTCGGTATGGCAGACGAGAAGAAAAGGATAAAAAGAGAAAGAAGGAGAACGAACTTTTTCATTTATGCTTTAAGATATCGCCAAACCGCCATTAAACTGCCGAAAATTCCCACCAATGAACCGGCCAGGACAAGCCCTCCCAGAAACGTCAGCATGAAAAGAGGCGAAATGGAAAAAACCGGAATGCCGACTAAAAATGAGGAAAGCTGGGGGTTAATGTATAAAACCAAACCCAAACAAATAAACCAGGCAATCAAACCGGCAAGAAGACCGTACAAAGCGCCCTCGAGTAAAAACGGCAGCCGAATATACCAATTGGAAGCCCCGATAAGTTTCAAAATTTCGATCTCCTCTTTTTTCAAACCGATTTTCATGCCGATGACGGTTAAAATAATCAGAAGCGAGATTAAAGTTAAAAAGCCGACAAAAACGATCCCTATTTTTCTGATGGCGTCCGTCCAGGCAATAAGATTATCAACAACATCTTTTTGATAAATAACCTCCTGAATTCCGGGTTCGGCTTGAAGAATCTTGGCTAAATCGCCTAAAACCTTCGCCTCTTTGGCCGAAACTTCCAATGAAGCCGGCAGGATATTGGCCGTCACCATCTCCAAAAGAATGGGATCGTTTTTATTTTGTTCTTTGTAAATGGCCAAGGCCTCTTCCTTGGAAACATACTTGACCGAAGCGACCTGGTTGGTGCTTTGAAGCTTTTCCTCAAGCGTTTTAATTTCCGCTTCTTTTTTCTCGTCGGTAAAAAAGGCCGTGATTTGCGGTTTGGATTCAAAATAAGAAAGAATCGCCGACGAACCGGCCGCCGTCAAAAAGAAAACACCGCTGACAAAAAGGGTCAGGGTCATAATCGCAATCGCCGCCATGGCCTGATACGGAGACCGACGAATATGTTGCCAGGTTGCCTTAAAGAGTTTCATATTTACCTTCCTTTTCGTCTTTGACGATTCGACCTTTATTTAAGGTCAGGACTCTTTTTTTAAGCGAATTGACGATGTCGATATTGTGCGTCGCCATCAAAACCGTCGTTCCCATTTTGTTAATCCTGGTCAAAAGATTGAGAATTTCCCAGGAAGTCGCCGGGTCCAAATTGCCGGTCGGCTCGTCAGCCAAAAGAATTTCCGGATTCCCAACCAATGCCCTGGCAATACAGGCCCTTTGCAACTCTCCGCCGGCCAGCTGAACCGGAAAGAGATTTTTCTGTTCCAAAAGAGAAGTTAAGGTTAAAACGTTTTTAACCTTCTTTTCGATTTCTTTGTCCAGTATGCCCCGAAGCTCCAGGGCAATGGCGATATTTTCGTAAACCGTCCTATCAACCAAAAGTCGGAAATCCTGAAAAACCATCGTGACCTTGCGGCGCAGTTTGGAAATATCGGAAGACTTCATCTTTGTAAGTTTCCAGTCATTAAGATAAATTTCGCCACTGGTTGGCAGATGCTCCCGCAGAATCAATTTGAGGATTGTCGTTTTGCCTGCGCCTGAAGGCCCGGTCAGAAAAACAAATTCGCCGTCATTGATGACAAAATTTATCTCGGCAAGAGAAAAACCCTGTGAAGAAAATTTTTTACTGACGTTTTCAAATTTAACCATGTCATTTTTTTGTTTTGGCCGATACGGTCTGCATTTGGGAAAATTTATCCATGAGATTATTCAGCTGTTTTTCCTCTTCCCCTTTTTGCGCCTGGGCTTTGGCCAGCAGGGTTTTAACCCTTATTTCCCTTTGAACATAGCCTAAAGTATAACCCAGGAAACAACTGAAAAGAAAAACTATCAGGGCGATTTTCGTGATGCTCTGACGCGGCTGGCGTTCTAATCGAGCGTGAATTTTCTCAAGCTTCAGCTTCAACTTAAGAAAATTTAATTTCACGATTTACCTCCTTGAGAACTTAATCAAGCAGTTCCACCCGGCCGACATCCATCAGCCAGCTCGCTTTTTGCCCGGCGAAAGTCTCGCCCCAAACCCGGACTTTTTTGCCCAAATAATCATCAAGATTGATAACCGAGGAGGTCAAATAAGCTGTCTGGCTTAGATCATCGGGATTTCTGATCAACTTATGAGTCCCTTCACCGTCAACACCGCCTTTTTCCAAAATCCCCTCGGCTTGATCTTTAAAGGTTTTCGTATCGGTGGAACCGATCATTTTGGCGGTTTTAACGACTTTCGCTTTTCCGGTTAAAAGCGGCAGATTGGCTCCTTTTTGAGAAAGGAAAAAACCGCTTAAAACGCCGGCAAGAATAATAAAGACAACGATAATCAAAGGTGAAAATTTCGGCAAGCTCATTTTTTTCTTCTCTTCTAAAGGTTGAACTAATTCCGGTGGCTTTTCGGTTAGGTTCTCCTCCATAGACTCCTCCTTTAAACTACCATACCTTTTTTATTAAAATTTTTCAAGTAGGCAACGATGAATTCTTCAAGTTTTCCGTCCAAAACACCGTCGGTATCGGACGTTTCGTAATCGGTCCTTAGATCCTTGACCAGATGATAGGGATGTAAAACATAAGACCTGATCTGATTTCCCCAGCTGGCCATTTTGTATTCCCCTTTAAGTTTTTTTTCTTCCTGTTTTGTTTTCTCCTCGGCCAAAAGCCAAAGCTTGGCCCGTAAAATTTTTAAAGCGTTTTCCCGATTTTGCGCCTGATAACGTTCTGTTTGGCAAGTCACAATAACCCCCGTCGGTTTATGTTTTAAACGGACGGCGGTTGAGACTTTTTGGACGTTTTGGCCGCCATGACTTGAGGCCCGGTAAAATTCCCAGTCCAAATCCTCTTCTCTTATTTCGCTTTCGCCGGCGTCTTCGATAACCGGCAAAACCTCAACCAAAGCAAACGAAGTTTGTCTTAATTTGTCGGCATTAAAAGGTGATTGCCGAACCAAGCGGTGAACCCCGGCTTCGCCTTTTAAAAAACCGTAGGCAAAATGGCCGGAGACGGTAAACGTGACGCTTTTGATCCCCGCCTCATCGCCCGGAGAATGATCAATCTCTTCCCACTTCCAGCCTTTGCTTTCAACATAGCGCATATACATGCGGTATAACATTTCCGACCAGTCCATCGCCTCAACCCCGCCCTGACCGGCGTGAATGGAGACAATGGCGTCGCTCTCATCATGCGAACCGGACAAAAAAGCCGTAACCTCAAGTTTCCCCAATAATTCTTCCGCCTCCTCAAGGTGATCCGAAGCCAAAAGATCTTGCAGTTTGATAACGTCACTGGCCTCTTTTTGCAATTCGGAGAGCTCTTGCATTTTTTTGCTTCCCTCCTGCGGGTTTTGCCAAAAAGCAGGACTGGCCGACTCGGCCTCAATTTTTTGAATTTTTTCTTGTTTCTCCTTAAGATCTAATTTGGCAATCGCTTCTTGGGCTCTTTGTTTTAAATCATCCATAAAATGTTAGGTTTAGACTATAAGTGGCAGGGTAAATTTTTTTTGGCGATAATCAAGGTAAAGCTTAACTGTCTGCCCGTGGTCAAAGGCAAAATCAAGCGAATTTATCTTCTCTATCGGGACCCATTTAATTTCCGTTGATTCCTTATCGGGCCTTTTAACTTGCTTAATCGGCTTAATAAGATACTCGAGAGCCACGTTTTGCCGCCGGTCTTCTTCCTGACGCTCTGGATTACTGTTAATTCTAAAAAGCGTGATGATCTCTCCTTGATATCCGGTTTCTTCCAAGAGCTCTCTTAAAACCGCCTCCTTGGCGGTTTCATCACGATCCAAAAAGCCACCGGGCAAACCCCATTTGCCAGCCCCTGAAAGATGCGGGGCTCTTTTTTCTAAAAGAATCGCCCCGTTTTTTTCGACAAGAGCATGAACAACCACGTGTCTTAGACTTGCCTTGCCGCCATCTTCGAAAGTACAATTAATCATTAAGACTAAATCCTTATTTGAAATTATATCATACGTAACCCTCATGTTGAATTATCGTAGTGTAACATAATTACGTATACACTTTTAAGATATTATGGATAGTTTACGAATTCGCTATTTATGGCCTAAAATGCCACTCATGCATAACTGTATTAAATCCCGATGGGTGGCCGAAAAAATGC
>JAMCYU010000002.1 GCA_023473585.1 Patescibacteria group bacterium
ATCGCAATAACATTGCCTCGTCAGGAGTTATTATCCCCAAACTAATCATTTTTTTAATTTTTTTATTTTAAAATTATTTCTATTGTTATTGCGATGACGTCTAATGACCCTTATTTCGGATACCGGTTTAAGTCCCCGATAAGCAAGCCGCAGTAAGACTTTCTCACCTAAATCTAAAGGCAAATAAAGCAACCGGCTAGCAAGTTTTTTTCAGAAGAAATCATACAAATGAGGAATTTCTTAAGCGCCGAATTACCATGATTCTACCTCAAAGATAATTGAGAAACAAGTTTTTAGATATCTTTGAGGTGGGAAGAAGTTGAATATTATTCAACCAATACTAAATTTTACTTTTTTAATTTTCAATTTTAATTATTTACTGCCAGGCTTCACAGATTAATTTAAAATCGCAAAAAGCGCAAAGAGGTCCGGGTTTGGCCGGAAAATCGCTTTTGGCAATTTCTTTGGCTTTTTCGATAATCTCCTCTTTGGCTTTTTCTATATCGGGTGTCGTTCTTTTGGTTGATTTTTTTTCTTGCGTTTCCAAAAAATAAAAACTTAAAAGGAGATCTTCCGGTTTTTGGTGATAGAATTCTTTGTCTGATATAGCTAAGGCGTAAATTGTCATCTGTAAAGATTGGTCAATGTCTTTTTGCGAACTTACCTTGCCGGTTTTATAATCAATAATTTCCAACCTGCCGTTATGTTCATCAATACGGTCGATTTTACCGACGATTTTAAGATCCGGCGTCATCTTTAAACTGAAGGATTTTTCTAAATCTTTAGGAACAATCTTTAAATCGGCACGCTTATAAAATTCCTCCAGCATTTTGATGCCTTCTTTTTTGGTTTCAACCTCACGAGCTTTGCTGTCATAACCCAAAGACGACCAGTTGTTTTCAAAAATGGAAAGAAGATCTTCTTTGTTGACTTTTTGGCCGATTTTGAGTTTTTCGTAAAAATCTCTTAGGGTTTTATGAACCGAGTCGCCAAAACTTTGTGCGGCTCTTTGCGGGACGGGAATTTTTTGTAAGAAACGATAGCGATATTGGAGAGGACAATTATTAAAAGCCTCAATTTGGGAAAAAGAAAGATAGGAAATAGTAAAAGGTTGCAAGTTAGAAATTGTGGGTTGCTCTTTGGGCTTAGCCCATTCTAAAAGGGAAAGTTGGGAACTTGACGTTGACGGCTTTGCTTTAAGGACTCCCTCTCCCATGGTTTCAAAAATAAACGGGGAGAGTTTCCTTTCCCTTTTACCCTCGCCGTAATAATCGGCCGCGGTTAAGAAAAGCAAATCGCGCGCCCGCGTCATGCCGACATAAAAGAGGCGTCTTTCCTCCTCAAGGTGATAATCACCGACCGGCAAAATTTCCTTAATTAAGGCCTCGGGGATGGGAATTTGTTCTTTACGCTCCGTGGTCGGAAACCGCTGGCTAACCAGATTAACCAAAAAAACAATCGGGAACTCCAGACCTTTGGAAGAATGAACCGTTAAGAGATTAACGGCATCAACCTCGGTCCAATCAAGATCAGAGGCCAAGGGTGACTCACCCAGCTCCATGGATAAATCAATCCAATCGGAAACGGCAAAAACCGAAGCGTCTTCATGATCCGTTTCGTAAGTTTTTAATTTGTCAAAAAACTTGGAAATATTTTGGACCTTTCGTGCTTCCGTTGGATTCTTATATTCTGACAACTTTTTTAAAAGGCCGCTGTCTTCCAAAAAGAAATAAAGAATTTGTCCGGCGGTTTCTTTTTTAAGAAGCCCTAAGTGTCTGACAATCATCCCGACGATTTTTTTAATTTTTTCCCGGGTCTTTGGGGAAACAAAAATTTTTTCGATTTGTTCACAGGCTTCAAAAAGAGACAAATTGTTTTTTTTGGCGAAATTATTAATAGCGGCCAAGTCGCGCGGATCAAGATCAAAGAAATCCAAGCTTAAAATCCTATACATCGCGACCGAATCTTCAAAATCGGTTAGTATTTTAAGATAGGCAATTAAATCCTTAATTTCGTTTTGTTTGAAAAGCATCCCTGGACCTAAAAATTGGTAAGGGATACCTTTCCTTACCAAGGCTCTGATAAAAGGATCGGCCTGATTATTGGCCCGAAGAAGAATGGCAAAATCTTTATAATCTAAAGTTTTAATTTTAAGTTTTAAGTTTTCAATTTGTTTGGCCACCATTTCCGCTTCATTTTCGACCCGATCGGCATGCAGAAATTCCAGCGGCACTTCTTTGACTTCCCTGACTTTTTTAAGGTTTTTGGAAATTTTTAATTTCACTTCCAAAGTATCCGGGTCATTGTTTTTGATCAGTTTATAAGCATGATCAAGAATGGTTTGGGTTGAACGATAGTTTTTCGTCAAAATCACCTGCTTGGCGAATTTATAATCGTCCATAAATTGAAGGATATTGGAGATGGCCGCTCCCCTGAATTTATAAATTGACTGTGAATCGTCGCCAACCACGGTTAAATTGGGTTGATTTTGAGGCGGGGCTAAAATCTTTAAAAGCTCATATTGCGCCAGATTCGTATCCTGAAATTCATCAACCAAAAGATATTTAAATTGTTCCTGATATTTTTTTAAAATATTCTTTCTCGTTCGGAAAAGTTTTAAGGTGTAGGCAATTAAATCGCTAAAATCAAAAACGCCCTCTTTAATTTTTAATTCTTCGTAGGTTTTAAAAGCCATGGCCAATTCTCTTGCCTTTGCTCTCTCTTCGTCTTCAATTTTGAGTTCCTGAACATATTGCAAGTATTGTTCATGATTTATGTCTTCGTCCTTAAGCCGCGAAAAGTGCTGGATTAAACCATCAATAAATTTAGTGGGATTGCCTAAGGGGCGGAAATATTTTAAATCGAATTTAAAAAGATTTTTTCTTATAAATTGAACTGTTTCAGCTCCGGTTAAAAGATTATAGCGGGGATCTAAACCCAAATGTAAGCCTTCCTGCCGTAAAAGACGATCGCCGAAAGCGTGGAAAGTTGAAATCCAGGTTTGGACAAAACCGTAAGGCATGATCACATCCACTCTCTCTTCCATTTCCCTGGCGGCTTTATCGGTAAAAGTTAAAGCCAGGATTTCTGAGGGTTTCGCCAAACCTTGAGCTACCAAGTATTTGATCCGTTCGGTAATAACGGTTGTTTTGCCGGTACCGGCGCCGGCAATAATTAAAAGCGGCCCCTGACCGTATTGGACCGCCTCAAGTTGTTGCGAATTAAGTTTTTTCTCTTCGTCTGTCACGCCTCTAATTTTACCATAAAATGTGTTAAAATAACGGAATATGTCAGGCCAACAATATCCCGAACCAACAGCCGGAGCGTTAATTTTTAATCCCCAAGGTGAAATCTTTCTGATGAAATCTTATAAGTGGAAAAATAAATTCGTCATGCCCGGAGGCCATGTGCAACTTGGGGAAACACTAGAACAAACCTTAAAAAGAGAAATTCGAGAAGAAACTGGATTGGATATCTATGACATTAGATTTTTGTGTTTTCATGAATTTATTTTTAAAAAATATTTTTGGCAAAAACGTCACTTTCTTTTTTTTGATTATACCTGTAAGACAAAATCTACCAAGGTTAAATTAAATTCCGAAGGTCAAGAGTATGTTTGGATTAATCCGAAAGAAGCCTTAAAACTCTCTGTCGAACCCTATACCAGAAAAACAATCGAACAATATCTGAAAAAGTCTTAGGGAATTTTTTAATTGCTTTTACTAAAGTGTCTCCCTAACTTCACTCCCAGAGTGTCCGAAGCACTTTCCTAACGTCGCACAATATATTAGAAAGAGAAGATTGCCATCCTTCTTAAATCTTCTTGGGAAAATAGACTACCTTGTTTGAAATTTTTGGTTGGAATTGCAAAAAACTCTATATTATATCCAAGACCGCGAAGGCAGGCTATTACTTCTTCCTGGGATAGAGATTCCAAATTACGAATGAAAAAACTTTCAAGCTCTAAAAGCTTTTCTTTAAGTTCGTCTTCTGGCATACGTTCAACCCTCTCACCTTCTTGGCAAAACAAAAATTTCACCGGATATTCTGTTATCATCGGCGACTGAAGTCTTCCTGTAACAATAATTGTTTTTCTAGTAAAGTGAGTTGAAGTCTTAGATAGAGCAACCTTGCGCTGGCGAAGGAGGGAATATACATCACCCCCCTCTTTGTCATCACTGGCTGCATATACTGACGGAAATATTGGATCTTCCCAGGGGTCATGGAAATGAACAAAGGCCAAAAATTTTGGATTCTTACCCAAAGTTATTTGATAGAGAAGATAGCGCGTGAGCGAAATTTTAGTATCACTCCTTTCCATTGATCCGCTTTGTCCTTGTAAAACAAACAGAATATAAAATTTTTTCCCATCGATCGATCTGTCGATATTAAATCCGAATTCGGGCACCCTTATTCCGCTTGTCGGTAAAATTTCTTTGGCCATCCTCACACTTTGGACAAGACTCCGTTCGGTTTTGGCAAAAACCTCTCTTACCCTTTCTGAAAAAACCCGCGAACTAAATACGGCTGTTAAAAACTGCGGGCTTATTTCTTGGTGGGGCAAGAGCTCTTCTTTACTCACAATCATGGTATTTTAACACAGAAGATCTATTTGCCAATATATTAAGCTGGCTGGCCACATCGGTAACATTTTGATCAAAAGACTACAAGCATCGGTAAAATCCCAAGGATAAAACTTCTTTTACCTGTCTAGATGATTTGTCTTTAGGATGATAGTTTGGGTACTTCTTTGTCTTTTTCTTCGCCATCGCCGAGTGACCGCGTTGATGATAATTTTTGGCCCAAAAGTGAAAAGGAGGATAAAACATTACTCATTTGGTTATAAGCGTTTTTAATGTGACTGCCTAAAACGGAAAGGTTGCCTTCGATTTTTTCGTAATCTCCCTGGATCGACCGCAAAAGTTTAAAAACTTCCCGTGATTTGGTCTCGATTTTTTTACCTTCAAAAGAAAGAAGAATCATCTGTAAATGAGCATAAAGAGTGGTCGGTGAAACCGGATAAACCCGGCATTTTTTGGCAAAATCGGTAATTTCCGCAATCTGGACCAGTTCATAATAGACGCTTTCCGAAGGCACATACATGAGAGCAAAATCCATCGTCCCTTCTTCGGGTAAGATATATTTTCTGGAAATCGTCTCGACATGAGCCTTAATATCTCTGGTGAAATCTTTTTTGGCCCGCTCCCTTTCCTCGCTCGTTTCGCTTTTCACCATTTTCTGAAAATTTTCCATGGGAAATTTAGAATCAATGGGTAAGATCCCGGCATCGGTTTTAATCGCCGCATCAACTTTGTCGCCGGATTTAAACTGGTGCTGTAAAAAGAAGCTGTTTTTAGGAAACATTTGGCTGATTAAATCCTGTAAAACTTCTTCGCCGATTTCGCCTCGAAGCTTGGGACTTTTTAAAAATTCCTGAAGTTCCTTCATGCCCCGGCCGATCTCCGACATCTCCCCGATGTTTTTTTGAACCGCGGATATCACCCGGGCCGCATTATCGAGTCTTTCGTTAATCGCTTTCGAGGTCAATTGGCTGGTTTCCTGTTGGCTTTTAAGCCATTCTTTTAAAGTCTCATCGGGTCTTGTGGCTTCTTTAATTTCCGTTAATTTTTTGTTAAGAAGATAAAATGTCACCGCCAGGCCGGCGATGATTAAAGCAGTTAAAAGATAAACTTCTTGGCTCATGTTTTTAATTATATCAAAGATATGCCAAGCATTTACTTCGTAATAAATGAGTGAAAATATAGATATGTCTTTGATTAATTCGTTTCACTCATTATACTACGGTTTGGATTATAATGAATATAAGATGGTTAAAAGGCAAAATTTTTTACCGGCTTTAATCGTGGCTTTGTTTTTTTGGGCAAGTTGGCTTTTTGTCGCCATCAAGATTTCACCAACTTCTTTTTTTTCTCTTTTCTCTTTTCTCTTTTCTCTTTTCATGGCTCTTTTTTTAACCCTGTCTTTGCTTTTGGGCAATAGCCGGCGAGGATTATTATTATCTTTGGGAATAATTATTTTTTTACTTTTGCGTTTCTTAAAAATGGCTCATTTTTTAAATTTAACTTTATTGATCGGAACTTTAATCAGCCTTGAGCTTTATTTCAAGAAAAGGTAGAATTATCAGCGAGATGAACAATAAATTCTACATTACCACAACCCTGCCGTATGTTAATGCCGACCCACACCTCGGCTTTGCTTTAGAAATCGTTCAGGCAGATACAATCGCCCGCTACCACCGCCTTTTAGGCGATGACGTCTTTTTCAATTTTGGCACGGACGAACACGGCCTAAAGATTTACAGAAAAGCTTTGGAGGTAAAAAAAGACCCACAGCAATATTGTGACGAATATGCGGCTAAGTTTGACGATCTCAAAAAGGCACTCAACCTAAGTTACACTAATTTTATAAGAACTACCGATCCTCACCATCTTAAAACGGCCCAGGAATTTTGGAAGTTATGCGATAAAAATGGCTACATCGAGAAGAAAAATTACCGGATAAAATATTGTGTTGGTTGTGAACTGGAAAAAACAGATTCGGAGCTAGTCGATGGTAAATGCCCGCTCCATCCGAATTTGGAAATTGAAGTGTATAAAGAGGAAAATTATTTCTTTAAGTTTTCGAAATTTCAGGATAAATTACTTACTTTTTATAAGGAGCATTCTAATTTTGTCATCCCGGAAGTAAAATTTAATGAAATTAAGGCTTTTGTTAAAAGAGGCCTAGAAGATTTTAGTATTTCAAGACTTAAAGCCAAAATGCCCTGGGGCATTGATGTGCCGGGCGACTCAAAGCACGTCATGTATGTCTGGTTTGACGCTTTAATTAATTATCTTTCGACGCTGGGCTGGCCGGAAGATTTACAAAAATTTAAAGAATTTTGGCCGGGAATCCAAGTCGCCGGCAAGGATAACTTGCGCCAGCAGACGGCTATCTGGCAGGCGATGCTTATGGCCGCCGGACTCCCCAACTCCAAACAGATTTTTATTCATGGGTTTATAACAATCAACGGTCAAAAAATCAGCAAGAGCTTGGGCAATAGCGTTGATCCGTTTAAACTGGTAGAAAAATACGGCACCGATGCCGTCCGTTACTATCTTTTGCGCGAAATCCCTTCTTATGGTGACGGTGATTTTTCCGAAAGAAGATTTAAAGAACTCTATAATGCCGACTTGGCCAATGGCCTGGGAAACCTGGTCGCTAGGGTAGCAAAACTTTGTGAGAAAGTTTCATCACCGATAAAAAGAACAAAATATCAAATATCTAATAATGTTAAAAAATACTTGGATGAATTCAGATTTGATGAAGCGTTAAAAGAAATTTGGATACATATAGATGCTGCCAACCAAGCAATTGATGAAATTAAACCATGGAGGTTAGGGACCGAAGAGCTCGAAGAATCGCTGGAAGCTCTTGTATCTTTTATAGATGTCTTCGTGCCTGAGCTAGAGCCTTTTCTTCCGGAAACTGCGGAAAAAATTAAAAAACAGTTTGCCGGCCCAAAAATAAAATCCGAGCCGCCGCTTTTTCCCAGAATCAAATGAATTTCCCGATCAGTTCTTGTATCAATGTATTAAATCACTGATACAATGTTCCATTTTCCATGTTTAATGTTTTATGTTAATCGATACACACTGTCATCTTAATTTTCAAGCTTTCGCCGATGATCTTGAGCCGGTTATCAAATCGGCCCATGGGGCTGGAATCGAAAAAATCATTAATGTCGGTGCGGATTTGCTGTCCAGTCAAAAAGCCATTGAGATCGCCCAAAAGCATGAAAGTTGTTTTGCCGCCGTCGGCATCCATCCCCATCACGCCGATAAACTAGAAAACAGTTGGGAAGAAAATTTGGCAAAACTAGCCAAACAACCAAAGGTTATAGCTATCGGTGAATGCGGACTGGACTACTACGAGCATGAAAATGGCTCTATTATTGCGCCGGAAATTCAAAAACAAATCTTTTTAAAGCAACTTCGATTGGCCCAAAATTTAAATTTACCGGTCATCATTCATTCGCGTCAAGCTCACGACGATGTTGTTTCTATTATCCATAAACTATCATCTATCATCCTGCCCCGCGGCGTTTTTCATTGTTATTCCGCCGGTAAAAACGGTATTGAAAAGATTACCCAACTTGGATTTTACTTCGGAATTGACGGGAATTTAACTTATGATCCCGGCTTACAAAAAGTAATAAGCTTAATTCCTCTAGAAAAAATTCTTTTGGAAACCGACTCGCCCTGGTTAACCCCTGTTCCTTTCAGAAGTCAGCGCAACGAGCCGAAAAATGTTAGAATTATAAGTGAATGGCTGGCGAGAATTAAAAATACAGGCGAAAAAGATATTAGTCAAACAACCAGCCAAAACGCAACGGAATTATTTAATTTTTAGATTAATTTTATGTTGATTTCTGTCGTCATTCCTGCCTATAATGAAGAAAAATATTTACCCTTAACGCTTAAGGCTTTACAAAATCAACTCCATCCGAATTTTGACTTTGAAATAATTGTGGCTGATGCAGAGTCTTCAGATAAAACCGTCGAAATTGCCAAAGAATTTGGGGCCAAAGTTATTATCGTTCCGAAAATCAACCCCGCGACTGCCCGACAAAAAGCCGTCGAAATTTCCCGGGGAGAAATTATTGCCTGTATTGATGCTGATACCATTGTTCCTCAGGGTCATCTTCAAAATTTAGTTTGGGAATTTACCAAGGATCCGCAGATTGTTGGTCTTTCCGGTTTAATTGAGGGTTCCGGCGGACGTCCCTGGTTGAATTTTCTTTATAAGGTCGGAAACAATTTTTTTTCTAAACTTAACTATCTTTTGGGCAGAACCGGTTTTCAGGGCCAAAGTTTTGCTTTTAAAAAATCAGCCTTCCGAAAAATCGGCGGCTTTAATACGCAATTACATACGGGTGAAGATTTTGATTTGGGAATTAGAATGTCCAAGGTCGGCAAAGTCAAATTTATCAACAAAACTTTTGGGATTTCCTCAACCAGACGAGCCAAGGAGGGACTTTTTAAGGCCATGTTCCGTGGTTTCGCGTCTTATTTGGCGGTTGTTTGGAAAATCACTTTTTTCAAAAAAGAAAAAGAAGAGTTCCCTTCTGTCCGCTAACCTTTTACTTTAGAGAATTTCGCTTTTTATGGTAAAATAGCCTGAATCTTATGAAGTGGATTTTCGAGCAATATCCGGAAAAAACCCACCGAGCTTTGGAAATTTTACTGCCTCTAATTTCCTGGGGCTTAATCACCATGCCCTTCTGGTTGTCTTTCTGGCATCCGGCTCTGGTCGCTTACTTTGTTATTGGCTTTGACGTCTACTGGTTTTATAAATCAGCCACCCTGGCCATCAACGCCTTAAGATCATATTTAACCCTGTCCGCTCACGTTAAAGTTGATTGGCTAACACAAGCCAAAAAAATTCCCGGCTGGAACAATATTTATCATGCCATTATTATTCCCGAATATAAGGAGCCCCTCTCGGTTTTAAAGGAAACCCTCGACAGTTTATCTCAACAGGATTATCCTCTGGACAAGATTTTTGTCGTCTTGGCCACAGAAGCCAGAGATAAAGAAGCTTTGGAAACAGCAAGAAAATTAAAAGCCTCTTTTGACCGACGTTTTGCCGGTTTTTTGGTCACCGAACATCCGGTTATTAAAGGTGAAGTTGCCGGTAAATCTTCGAATATGGCCTGGGCGGGAAAAATTTTAGTCAAAGAACTTCAAAAAAAAGGTTTAGACCTTAAAAATGTCACCGTGACTTCCTGCGACAGCGATATCTTACTTCATCCTAAATATTTTTCTTCCTTAACCTTTCATTTTCTTTCTGATCCAGATCGTTTTTTTCATTTTTATCAACCAGTCATTATGTTTTATTCAAATATCTGGCGCGTCCCCTTACCCAGTCGGGTCTTAAACACTATCTATAGTATTACGAATCTAGCCAATCTAAGCCAAGACAGTCTTCGCCTGATCAACTTTTCGACCTATTCGCTTTCTTTGGCCACGGTCGCTGAGGTCGGTTTTTGGGGGATTGATATCATCCCTGAAGATTATCATCTTTTTTTCAAAACCTATTTTGCCAAAGGCGAGAAGGTCAGAATTAAACCTATTTTTCTTCCGGCTTTGGCCGACGCGGCCGAATCACGGGGTTTTTTCCGAACCATGGTTAATCAATATGAGCAAAATAAACGCTGGGCCTGGGGCATTTCGGATGATCCCTGGATTCTTAAAAATTGTTTTCTCCACACGGAAATTCCCCTTTGGAACAGAATGCTTCGTTTGTTTAATGTGTTGGAACAGCATCTTCTTTGGCCGACCAATTGGTTTATCTTAACCCTAGGTTCCAGTCTTCCTCCTTTAATTAATCCCTTTTTTGGCAAAACGGTTTTGGGACATAATTTAGCCAGAATTTCTTCAACAATTTTAACTATTTGTTTGATTTTCCTTGTGGTTCTTATTCTTTTAGATTTGCGCTTAAAACCCCCAAGGCCCAAAGAATTTGCCCGTTGGAAAATTCCCACACTTTTTTTACAATGGGTGACTCTGCCAATTGTCTCTTTGTTTCTTTCGGCTCTTCCGGGTTTAGATGCCCACACAAGGTTACTTTTGGGGAAAAGATTGGAATACCGCGTCACGGAAAAGGTATAATAGTTATGAGTTTGGAGTTAACGTGTTATGGGATGGGAAACCTTTATCAATTTTTTAAATAATCACACCCCGCTTTTTTATCTTAACCAATCGCTTTGGCGAGATGAGGCTTTTTCGGTTTTAATAAGCGAAGCGCCGATAATTCAGCTCCTTAAATCGGCGGCCAGTGATTTCAACCCTCCTCTTTATTACCTTCTTTTGCATTTTTGGATGAAAATTTTCGGCAACGGCGAAATGGCGATTCGCCTACTTTCTTATCTTTTCCATCTTGCCTTAGTTTACCTAGGCTATAAATTTGCCCAAAAATTGAGATTATCAAAATTTATAACAACTTTTCTTCTTTTAACTATTTTTTTTAATCCGATGTTGATTTATTTTGCTTTCGAGGCTCGGATGTATTCTCTTTTGGCTTTATTGGCAACAGCTTCCATGTACTTTTTCTATCTTAAAAATTGGCAACCTTATGTTTTGGTAACCGCCTTGGGTCTTTGGACTCAACCCTTTATGGTTTTTGTTATCTTAAGTCAGGGGCTTTATCTTCTTCTGACTAAAACTTTCAAAAAGGAACATCTTTGGGCTTTTTTAGCCAGTTTTTTGCTTTTTTCTCCATGGATACCGATTATTTTTAGACAATTTGGCCGCTCCGGACCAATGTGGATTTGGCCGATCAATTGGACAACCGTCGCGACAATCTTGGGAAACTTATTGACGAGTTATGAAGGAACGCCGTGGGGTCTCTGGCAGAAAATGACCCTCCTTTCAGTTATTCTCCTTATTCTGACTTTCCCTGTTTTAAACGAGGCGAAAAAATCACGGGGATCAAAAAAACCGACGGATTTTTATCTGCTGCTTCTCTGTTGGCTTTATCTCCCCGTCTTTTTGGTCCTTTTGTTGTCCTATTTTAAACCTCTTTATGTCAACCGCTATTTAATTTTTACAACCGTCGCCGAAATTTTCCTAGTAAGCATCAGTCTTTCGCTTATGAAAAAAGAAGTTCTTCGTCGTTTTTTGGCTTTTTCGTTTTTAATTTTTATCGTCCTTTTTAACCTCTGGTTTCCGACCAAACACCAAAAAACCGACATCCGGTTAACTTTCAGGGAAATTGGGAAAATGGCCAAAACGACCGATTTAATTTATGCGAGAACTCCGTTGACTTTTTTTGAAGCCAACTATTATTTTCCCGACCGTTCCCGTGTTTTTCTTTATAATCCAAATCATCTTGCGGTACCCTTTTATGCCGGCGCCGCCTTATTGCCTCAAAACAAAATGAAAGATTTTATTCCTCTTTATCCAGGGCGGGCTTTTTTAATTAATGACGACGCTACCTATGAAATTGTTTCCGAAAGATAAAATCAATCTTTTCCGCAAAGAAAAGATTATTAAGATTACCAGTCAAATTTCCCTGGGGCTTTTACTTTTGGCCTTAGTTTTGTTGGCCGTCTTTTGGCAAAAATTACCACCCGAAATTCCCCTTTTTTATTCTTTGCCTTGGGGAGAAGAACAGCTTGGACCGCCAGGTTTTCTCCTAATCCTTTTCTTTGCCGGTTTTTTCCTGGGGATTATAAATTTTATTCTGGGTTTAATCTTTTTCGAAAAACATCCATTGGCAGCCAAAATCTTGGCTTTTGTCACCACCTCGGTCAGTTTATTACTGATGATTACGGTTTTTAAAATTATTTTTTTGGTCACCTAAAACCTATGCAGTCTATTTTTCTTCTTGCTTTGGGCAGCGCTTTAATTATCAGTTTTTGCCTTACGCCTTTTGTCATTAAATTAGCTTTCAAATTCGGTCTAGTTGATGATCCGAAACGAAGATACCATCCGGCTCACACCCACCAGGGAATTATTCCTCGCGCCGGTGGTTTGGCGATTTATTTGGGTCTTGTTTTCGCTTCTTTATCTTTTTTACCCTTAAATAAAGTTGTTGTCGGTATACTTTTAAGTTCAACCATCATTGTCACCGTTGGTCTTTGGGATGATAAAGTTGATTTGTCTCCTTATTTTAGATTCTTTACCAATTTTTTAGCCGCGGCGATCGTCGTCGGGAGCGGCGTCGGCATCCCTTATATCACCAATCCCCTGGGCGGGATTTTACATCTTGATACCTGGCGTCTCACTTTTAATTTTTTGGGCCAACATTCAATTTTAGTCTGGGCTGATCTTTTTGCCATTGTCTGGATTGTTTGGTGTGCTAATATGGTCAATTGGTCAAAGGGCGTTGACGGCCAAATGCCTGGTTTTGTCGTGATTGCCGCCGCAACCTTGGGTATCTTGGCTTTAAGATTTTCGGCTCACGATATTTCGCAAACGACCGTTACCACCTTGGCTTTTATCGTTGCCGGCGCCTTTTTGGGGTTTTTGCCCTGGAATTTTTATCCGCAAAAAATTATGCCGGGTTATGGCGGTGGAACGCTGGCCGGTTTTCTTTTGGCGGTTTTAGCTATTTTATCTTGGGGAAAACTGGGAACAGCCATTTTAGTTTTGGGTCTTCCCATGCTTGATGCTTTTTATACCCTCGGAAGAAGATTATTGACCGGCCATTCTCCTTTTTGGGGCGACCGGGGGCACTTGCATCATAAACTCCTGGATTTGGGATGGGGCCGGCGCCGCATCGCCTTGTTTTACTGGCTGCTCTCCGCTATACTAGGATTGTTTGCCTTAACTTTAAATAGTCAACAAAAATTTTTTGCTTTTATCCTTTTAGCTGTATTGGTTGGAGGATTAATTCTGTGGTTAAATTTTTTATCGGTCTTGTCAAAACCGCCAGACCAAGACAATGGTTAAAAAATATCGCGGTCTTTGCCGCCATCATTTTTACGGGACAACTTTTTAATCCCTCTCTTTTTAAAATTACGGTCTTAACTTTTTTTATTTTTTGTGCTGCCTCGTCGGCGAATTATTTATTTAATGATGTTTTAGACGCTTCAAAAGACAGAAAACATCCTTTCAAAAAAAATCGGCCGGTAGCCAGTGGGGTTGTCCCGGCCGGCGCCGCCCTTTTAGCGGCCGGCTTTTTAATTGTGTTTTCTTTGCTTATGGCCAACTTGATCAACTCTGCCTTTTTTGTCGTGGTCTTTTTCTTTTTGATTTTAGAGTTTTCCTACACTCTGTTTTTTAAACAACTCGCGGTGATCGACATTTTGGCCATCACGAGCGCCTATATTTTAAGAGTTTACGGTGGAGAAGTCGCCACGGGTTTCCATATTTCGGTCTGGCTTTTTTTAACCGTCTTGTCATTGTCTCTTTTCTTGGCGATTGGAAAAAGAAGAGCTGAGCTAACCCTGATCCAGGGCTATGAAGGTGTTTTCCCCAAAGACACCAGAACGACCTTGTCTCATTATTCCGAAAAACTTTTAGATACCTATATCGCCATGACCGCCGCTTCGACTTGGATCACTTATACTTTTTTTACCTTTTTGGAAAGACCTCCGGTTTTGGGTTGGTTTTGGCAAAGCCAATGGGGAAGGTTTTCTTCTCCCTTGCCGGAAAGAAAATGGCTCATGCTGACCATTCCCTTTGTCCTTTTCGGCATGATGCGTTATATCCAGTTGATCTATGAGGGGAAAGGCGAATCGCCGGAAAGAGTTTTAACCAGCGATATTCCTTTAATTGCCACGGTTTTAGGTTGGGGTCTTGTGGTTATTGCCGTTATCTACGGCTTCGGGGGTTAATTTATTCGTACTTTTCGGCGTATTGACCGGAAATCCATCCCTCACTGGTTTCTTGATACTTAATCTTATACCAACCCGACTGTTCTCCTAATAAAGAGTAAGTTTCTCCCGGATTAACCTTAGCCGCTTCGGTCGCATTTTTATCCGGCTCAACCCTAACCCTTAACCAACCGGTTGGAGTTTCCAAAATTTTAACATACGGTTTTTTTAGAGAAGAACTTGGCGAAGCACTGGATTTGGGACTAGTTTTAGGTGTCGGTTTGGGACTAGCGCTGGCAACGGGACTGGCGCTCGGCGTTGCCGAAGGACTAGGGACGGTTGACATGGCCAGCTGGAAGGAAGCAATGAGTTTAAAACCCGGACTGGTTTTAACTTTGATCGCCCTGTCCAGATAGTCGGAGGTCGTTAAACTGATTTCGTGATCTCCTGGTTCAATCTCTGACAAAACTAAAGGGGTTATCCCTCTGTCTAAACCGTCTAAAGTAACTTTGGCTCCGTCCGGAGTCGATAAAACGGCAATTTCCGAATTCTTGCTGCTAATTTTTTCTAAAGTTAAAATCTCTCCCGCTGAAGTTACTTCCTGATCACCAAACTCATGATTAATGTAAGTTAGGACTCCGGAGGTTAATTTAATTTTCGTTTCCCAAGAAGAAAGATTAGAAGCGCCTGATTCCGGAATAAGTTTTAAAGTGTATTCTCCGGCTTTGGCTTTGTCCTCATAGGGAGTTTTCCCTAAATGTTGGCTCTCTAAAAAAATCGTGGCTTGAGGGACGGAGAGAATTTTAAGATTAGCAGAAGCCTGGTTACGGTTAATTAAAAATTTAGAAACTACAAAAATACCCAAAACCAAAATGATGACTCCCAAAATGCCTAAAATAAAATTTTTACTTAAACTCATGGAGTCGAGAATAGCATAAATTTACCCATTCTGTCAATCAATTTAGTAATTGTCTAGGCTCCGATAGATCCAGAACGGTTTGACAACTAATGAATGGTCGCTATAGTGGCTCATATATGCGAGCCTACAAAATCGTTCCCGGGTCTTATGTTTCTCTAGCTTCATTATCCAAAGATG